>JAZSBX010000115.1:0-20103 GCA_045602605.1 Acutalibacteraceae bacterium | reverse complement strand
TCAAGCAGGGTTTTAAGTTCGCTGATTTGCGCCAGCTTTTCATCTCTTTGTTCGCTAAGCATTTGTGATGTTGCCAAACTGTTAACAAGTTCTCCCCATAAAGTGCAAAGAGAAAAAATCATATATCCGCAAACGGCAAGCACAACAAAGCGAAGCACTAAACTTTTATTTTTTTGTTTACCGGCCATTTATACTTCTTCCCTTCACATTTTACTACTAGTAAGTATACAACACTTTTGTCCCTTGTTTCAAGCCTTTTTTAATCTTTTTTGCCTTTTATTTTTAAAAAATTTCTTTATTTGGGTGTTTTTTCGCCCACAAAAATTTTTTATTGTTCTTTTAAGGGTTATAATTGCCCTAAAAACCGCCGTTACGCCCTTCAGGAAGAAACGGGAAATGCTGAAAAACACCACCGAAAAGCCCAATAAAATTCCAAAAATAAAATAGCCTCTGATAATTCCTTCGGTAAGGCTCAAAAGGAAGCAAAAGGTGACAACGGCGAGAACGGTGAAAAACAGAATGTCCGAAACGAAGACCCAAACGGCTTTAAAGGAGTGCACCCGCCTTGCCGCCCTGAACAGGTCGTAAAAAAGACAAAAAAAGCCGCCTAAGGCAAGGCTTATAAAAAAGCTTATTGTTTGCTCGGCAATGCTGATTCCCTGCATTATTTAAAAAGCCTCGAAAAAAATCCGCCGCCTGCAGTATCGTTTGTGTAAACAAGGGCGAAAACGTTGCCCAGCACCGCCGCCTGACCGCTTTGAACGCTGAATTCGGAAATGTTCAGCCCCTCGCCTCTGATATTAAGTGTTCCGAGGTTTGTTTTTAAAGTTATAGAATTATCATCAAAATTATCAACGCTTATAACCCCTGTAAGCGTAAGCTTTTTTCGGTCCTCTAAAATCAGGTTGTGCGCCTTATCGTAGTTTTCAGACAAAAAAATCACCCCATACCAAATATATTGGCTTGGGGTGACAATTATTCAATTATTCTGCAAAGGTTGGCGGCTTCTTCCTTTTTAACCACATCGGTAACCTGTAAAATTTCAAATTTAACCGTTCTCGCGCCAAATGAAATTTCCACCACATCGCCCACCTTAACATCGTAGGAGGCGCGGGCCACCTTGCCGTTAACCGTGACACGGCCTGCATCGCAGGCTTCGTTTGCAACGGTTCTTCGCTTAATAATTCTTGATACCTTTAAAAACTTGTCTAATCTCATAAAAATTCCCTTTAAAAAACTCAAAGCCGCCCAAATTGGGCGGCCTTAAATTCTTTGGTTTCTTATTTTGCAACCTTTTCCTTAAGAGCTGCGCCTGCTTTGAAAGCGGGGATTTTGGTAGCTGCAATTTTGATGGTCTCTTTGGTTCTGGGGTTGATACCTGTTCTTGCTTCACGAGCGCGAACTTCGAAAGTACCAAAGCCGATAAGCTGAACCTTTTCGCCCTTAACGAGAGCTTCTTCAACGGATGCTAAAACTGCTGCGAGAGCCTTGTCAGCGTCCTTCTTGGAAAGACCGGATTTTTCTGCAATTGCTGCAACTAATTCTGTTTTGTTCATTTTGAGTTACCTCCGTTTATTTTGTTGACGGCAACCTGTCGTCAGTCCATGCGATTAAATAAATCGTACATAATATATTTACCATAATTTATCATAAAAATCAATATCTTTTTGTTAATTTTTACAAAAAGGCGAAATTTTGAACAAATTTTAATGAATTTTCTACAAATATCAGCCGATTATATGGAGTTTTTCAAGGATTTTACTTATCTTTTCACCCTTTGGGAAAGCGAGAACATCTTGCTTTTCAATGCCGCGAAGGATGATAATAACGGCAAGATAAACCACTACCGCCACTAAAACGGCCAAAACTGTCCACAGCCTTGAGCCACCCGAAAGGGCGCTGACTGCTTTCGCCGCTATGCCGCAGCAAAGGGCAGAAATCAAAGGCTTAATAAAACTTTGCATCATTCGGGGCATAATTTTGGTGAACCTTACAAGGCAAACAAAGTTAGCAAGAGCAATGTAAAGATAGCAACAAAGCGTGCCCAGGGCTGAACCTAAAATGTTGATTTCGGGATTTCCTACAAGCAGGAAATTAACCGCAATTTTAATAACGGCGCCAATGGCAATGTTAATAACCGGCACAGCCTGCTTCCCAATGGCCTGAAGCATATTGGTAAGGGGCATTGCAAGTCCCGAAAAAACTGCGGCAAGGCCGAAAACGGTAAGCATTGGCCCACCGATTAAAATTGCTTCCTCGGTGCCGTAAATCAGGCTCATTATAGGGCGGCCCAAAAAGGCAAGACCCAGCCCTGCGGGCAGGGCTATAAGACTTGTGAGCTTTATGATGCTGCTCATATTCTTTTTAACCTCACCCATATCACCGTTTGTCCAGGAGGTTGCAAGCACGGGCAGTGCGCTGACTCCCATAACCGAGGTAATTGTGGGCACAAGGTTAAAAAGGGTGAATGCCTGACCGCGAACGCCGTAAAGGAAGTTGGCAACATCGGCATCGGTGATAACATCACTGCCTATAACCGAGGAATATATTTCTCTGACAGCCTCGGCATCATCGGCAATAAGGCCCTTAACCATCGTCACATCCACAAGAGATGCCACGTTTTGCGCCAAAGAGCCAAGGGCGATGGGAATGGCAATAACAACAAGCATTTTAAGGGTTTGTTTGCCCGACTGCGCAAGGGGCGAGTTGGCGTACTCCTCGGCCGAAATAAGGCCTTTGTCCTTTTTAAACTTAACAACGAGATAAAGGGCGCCAAGGGCAGTGCCCACGGTTATGCCAAGCATTGCGCCTGCGGCGGCCAAAGATGCGGTTGCGGGGGATAAATCGCCACGCACGGCAATGACAAGCCAGGCAAATCCCAAGCCTAAAATAAGTTTACCGAGAGCTTCGATAACGTTGGAAATTGCGGTGGGGGTCATATTCCTCATACCCTCGTAATAACCGCGATAAACCGACATTACACAGCAAAAAAGAATTGATGGAGCAATAACCAAAATCGAGGGCAGGGTTCGGCTGTCCCCGGTAAATTTAAAGAAAACGAAGGTGGCGCCTGCCATAATAACGAAGCCTGCCGCCCCCGTAACGAGAAAAGCAATTCGGGAAATGCGAAGGGTTTGTTTTACATCGTTAAACCTTTTTTGCGCAACGTTTTCTGCCACCATTCGTGAAATTGCAATGGGAAGACCTGCCATTGCAAGAGAATAAATCGGCAAAAACAAATCATAAGCCGAGGAAAAATAACCAAAGCCCAGCGTTCCGATTAAAGAGCTTAACGGAATTTTAAATACCGCGCCGATAACCTTGACAAGCACCGTTGCAATAACCAAAATGGCGGCACCGTATTCAAAGCTTTGGTGCGTTCTTTTCTTTTGTTCCATAAAAACTTACAGTCCTTTTAAAACCTTAAGTGTGGCAAGCGACATTGACACGTCACTTACCGAAATAGTTTCACGATAGATATCAGCGGCGCTATCCCCTGCATCATCGGAAATTTGGCGAAGTGAAACGAAAGGAATGTTTGCCATTTTGCAAACATCCGAAACGGCGGCAGTTTCCATATCGCAGGCAACGGCGCCATACTCATCACGAAGTTTATCGCGAAGGGCAGCGTTGCTTACAAAGCAGTCGCCCGTGGCAAAAACACCCTCAAAAATTCCTGCAAAATGCTTTCTGAATTCACCCAGCAAAAATTCATCGGCCTTTAGAACGGGGCCGCAATTTCTCCTTTTTTGGCAGGGCTCATAGCCAATGGGAGTTAAATCAAAGTCGTGCTCGAAAAAGCCTGCGCCAAGAACCAGCTCGCCCTTTTTAACCTTTGAAATGGCGCCCGAAAATCCAAAATTAAAAATTGCCTCACAGCCCGAAAGCGCCAGCATTGAGGCGCCTGCCGCGGCCGATACCTTGCCTATTCCCGTGCAAACAGACAGCACCTGAACGCCGTTTTCAAGGGTAAAACTGTGGCAAAGCATACCGAGGCGCTTTTCCTCTTTCGGGCAATACTGCTTAGCCGCCTGAATAAACGGAAAATATTCCACGTCATCGGCAACCAAGATTCCTATTTTTTTATAAACACTCATATTATTCCCCGTGGGTTTCCTCATAAATCAGTTTTTCACCGCAATAGTTGCAGAAAACCGAGGTTTTTTCAATGGCCATAGAGCATTTGGGACAAATGCGCTTGTTTTTGATTTGGGCAAGTTCTTTTTTTGCCTCCTCAATTTCGGCAAGCTTTTGGGAAATATCATTTGCGGCGGCCTTTAATTCCTCGTTATCGGTACCGTTTTCGCTGATTACCTTGAAGGCCTGCTTGCCGAGAGCATTGTAAGCCTTTTCAAGGCGGTTTTCCATTGTGGCAATGTCAAAGCGCTGTTTACCTGCGCTTACCACCTCGCCTGTTTTTTTGCAGGCTACGTCAAAAACCTCTTTTGCCTTGTCAAAAATTTCGTTGTCAAAAATCTTATCCATTAAAAACACTCCTTCTTGTGTTTAATTTTATCATAGTTTAGCGTTTGTTTCAAGTCACCAGTGCTGATTATAGAACTCGATTATTCCGCTTTTCCTCATCATTAACTCATCATAACGGGAAATATACTCATAGGGGTACTTGAAATTAAAAATTCGGGAAATTTCAGGGCCCTGCGGGCTTTTAAGTTTTGTAACGGCCGAAGCGCCTACACCTAAAATGGTGTGGGTTTCATCCATAATATAAACATTGTAAAGACTCTCTTTGCCCTTTTTGGCATAACCCACGTTTTCAAGGTTTCCAACGGTTTTACTCTGCCGATACATATAATATGGCAAAATGCCCTTTTCGGTTAAGGTCTTCCTTGCATATTCCACCATCGCTTCGGCGGTTTTGCCGCTCTTAACTGTATGTAAAACGCCTTGGGCAGTAAGGTCAGATGCTCTTTTCATTGCAAGGGAATGCACCGTTATGCTTTCGGGGGAAAGGGCGAGCAGTTTATGGATGGTTTCCTTAAAACTTTCCAACCTGTCACCGGGAAGGCCTGCAATAAGGTCCATATTTATGTTATCAAAGCCCATTTGCCTTGCAAGATTAAAGGCATCCTCCACCATTTTAGCCGTGTGATTTCGGCCGATGTTTTTAAGCACGGCATCGTTCATTGTTTGAGGATTTATGCTGATTCGGGAAATCTTGTGTTCTTTAAGAACCGATAACATTTCTTTGTTTACGGTGTCGGGGCGGCCTGCCTCAACGGTGAATTCCAAAACACCCGACAAATCAAAATTTTCCTCCACCGCGCAAAGAATTTCATCCATTTGTTGCGGCGTTATGCTCGTTGGGGTTCCGCCGCCCATATAAACGGTTTTAAGTTTTAAACTGCACCGCCTTGCGATTTCGGCGGTTTTTTTAATTTCATCGCACAAAAGCCCCACATAATCTGGAATGAGTTTTTTTGCCCCCGAAACGGAGTGTGAAACAAACGAACAATAGGCGCACCTTGTGGGGCAAAAGGGAATGGAAATGTAAAGACTGAACCAGTCTTTTTTCGATTTGTTTATGATTTCCTCCTCAATACCAAAGGTTTCTTCGCAAAGGGAAATTTTATTTTGGGCCACAAAAAGCTGGTTGCTGAAATATTTTATTGTTTCCTCTTTCCCCTGCCTTCGGCAAAGGTTTGCAAAAAGTTTTGCAGGGCGAACACCCGTTAAAATGCCCCAGCTTGATTTATAGCCAGTAAGTGTGCAAAAGCATTTAAAAAGGCATTGGGCAAGTTTAAGTTCCCTTGTCTTTTCATCGCTGTCTTGCGGGATTTCCTCGCTAAAAGCGGCGGTTTTGCCAGCAAAACAAAGTTCAGCGCTGCAAAGAAGACCGTTCCCTGCTTTTTTAATTTCGGCAAGGGCATAGCTTTCGCTTTCTGCCTTTTCGTTTACAATATTTATTTTTTCGAAGGGCAGAAAAATTCTGCACAGCTTTTCAAGTTCATACTTAAAATCGTTGCCTAAAAGAATAAGTTCCATTTTTAAACCCTGAGTAAATACATATTTTGTCTTTTTTCCGCATCTAATGCGGTATCCTCGCCGTGGCCTGCAAGAATGGTGAAATCGCCATCTAAACCTTTAAGTTTTTTTAGGGAGGAAAGCATTTCGTTTACATCGCTTCGGGGAAAATCGGTGCGACCGATAGAACCCTTAAAAAGGGTGTCGCCCGTAAAAAGGTATCCTCCCGTTTTAAAACAACTTGAGCCCCTTGTGTGACCCGGTGTGTGGATAACCTCCAGCTTTATATCCCCTGCCCCGATTTCATCCCCATCCTCAAAGGTTTTGTCGGGTGAAAAGGGTGAAAGGGATTGTCCAAAAAGGTGGCAAAGGGTGAATTCAGGGTGCAAAAGGCACTCCTTATCACAATTGTGAATAAAAATTTCAGCCCCCGTTTTTTCCCTTACTAAAGCGGCGTCCTTAACGTGGTCGAAATGACCGTGGGTTAAAATCACGGCTTTGTGTTCAACACCCGCGCGGTTTAAAAGAACGCCCATTTCGGGGGTAAACTCATAGGGGTCAATGACCACAACCGAAGAATCGGTTAAAAGAACATAGGTGTTGCAGTAGGTGACAAATTTCCTAATTTCCATTTTTCTTCACCCAAATATCGGTGTCGAGAACAATGGTTACGGGGCCATCCCCCTCCATTGACACCTGCATATCGGCGCCGAACTCCCCTGTGGCCACCTTTTTAACACCGTTTTTTCGCAGTTCATCACAAAAAAGGTTATAAAGTCGGCAGGCTTCATTTGGCTCCATTGCGTGGACAAAGGAAGGGCGGTTGCCCTTTTTAGTGTCGGCGCAAAGGGTAAAGTTTGAAACTACAAGGGCCTCACCCGAAACATCAAGAAGTGATAAATTCATTTTATCATTTTCATCGGTGAAAACCCTGAGGTCGCTGACCTTTTTTGCCAAAAGGGTTGCCTCGGCATCGCTGTCGGTTTCATTGGCGCCCAGCAGCACTAAAAATCCTTTTTTAATTTCTCCTACGGTTTTATTTTCCACCGTTACGGCAGAAAAGTTTACACGCTGAATTATTGCTTTCATTTTTAAAACTCCGTTAAGATTTTTACTGCGTCATTCTGTCAACACTGAACACACCGTGAATTTTTTCAAGGCGTGAAATAATGTTTTTAAGGTGCTCAACACTTTCGGCGCTGACGGTGATGTTAACAATGCAGTTTCCGTTTTTAACCTGTCGCGCATTAATAGCGTGAAGCGGAACCCTTAAATTATAAATAACTGTGGTAACATCAAGCAACATTCCCTCGCGGTCAACACCCATAATCTGAAGCGATGATGTGAAGTTATCTCTTTGACCGCCTGACCAATGGGCATTAAGCCATCGATTAGGTTCCTGGGCAAGGGATAAATCCTTCGGAACGTTGTTGCAGTCCCTTTTATGAATGGATACACCGTGGCCGCGGGTGATAAAGCCAATGATTTCATCCCCCGGAAGCGGTGTGCAGCATTTTGAAAATTTAATGAGACAGTTGTCAATGCCCTCAACGATAACGCCATCTGAGGATTTTGCCGTTTTAGGCTTAACGACCGAGGCGGCATCCAGAGGCATTTTTGCCTTGGACAGCTTGTTGTACTCATCCTTAAGGCGGGGCATAATTTTGGAAAGGGTTACACCGCCGTAGCCAATGGCGGCATAAAAATCCTCAATGTTTTGAAGCTTTTGCTTTTTAAAGGCGCTGTCTAGCAGTTCAAGCACCGTTTCATCGGAAAGGTTAATGCCCCATTGTTTAAGCTCACGCTCAAATTCGGCCTTACCTGCCACAATGTTTTCAGGTCTTTTTTCCTTTTTAAACCAACTTCTGATTTTGGATTTTGCCTGACCTGTCACGGCGATTTTCAACCAATCGCGGCTGGGGCCTCGGCCTGCCTGATTGGAGGTGAGAATTTCAATGATTTCGCCCGTTTCAATAACGTGGTTAATGGGAACGATTTTTCCGTCAACCTTAGCGCCCACCATTTTAATGCCAACGGCCGAGTGAATGGCAAAGGCAAAGTCAACGATAGTGGCGCCAACGGGCAGGTTGATAACATCGCCTTTGGGGGTAACCGCAAAGACATCTTCAGGGGCTAAATCGACCTTAATGGTGCTTATAATATCGGTGGCATCCTCTGATTCCTGCTGTGAATCAATAAGCTGGCGAATCCAGGCCAGGCGCTCCTCAATTTTCGAGTTGTTTTCGGTTATGCCCTCTTTATATTTCCAGTGGGCCGCAATTCCGAATTCGGCCGTGTGATGCATATCCCAGGTGCGGATTTGAATTTCGAAGGGCACACCCTCACGGGAAATAACCGTTGTGTGAAGCGACTGATACATATTGGGTTTAGGTGTGGAAATATAGTCCTTAAAACGGTTTGGTATGGGCCTGAACATATCGTGCATAATGCCGAGAATGTTATAACAATCGGTTACGGTGTTTGTGATGATGCGAATGGCATAGATATCGTAAATCTCATCAAAATCCTTGCCCTGAACATACATTTTGCGATAAATACCGTTAATGGATTTAACCCTGCCCTGAAAGGTAACGCTGGCGCCAGAAAGGTTTTCTCCGAGGCGCTCCTCAACGCGGGCGCGGATTTCCTTGATGATTTCTTCCCTTTCGTGCTTTTTGATTTTTAAAAGATTTTCAATTTCGCCGTAAGCAACGGGGTCAAGGTAGAAAAGGGCCCTGTCCTCAAGTTCTTCCTTTACGGCGCGGATACCGAGCCTGTGGGCAATGGGGGCATAAACCTCCATTGTTTCAAGGGCAACGTCTCTGCGCTTTTGTTCAGGCATTGCATCGAGGGTTCGCATATTGTGCAGTCGGTCGGCAAGCTTTATAACGATAACGCGGATATCCTTAGCCATTGCAACAAGCATTTTTCTAAGGCTTTCGGCCTGCTGCTGTTCCTTTGTGGAAAAGAAAATTCGGCCGATTTTGGTAACACCGTCAACAATAAGCGCAACTTCACTGCCAAAGTTTTCCTCAATTTCCTCCACCGTCACGGGGGTATCCTCAACCACATCGTGTAAAAGGGCGGCGGCAATGGACTGGCTATCCATTCCAAGGGAAATTATAATTTCACAAACGTGGAATGGGTGATGATAATAGGCTTCACCGGAAGAACGAAGTTGCCCTTCGTGGGCGTTAACGCACCACTCATAGGCGCGGCGAACAAGGGCATAGTCATAACTTTTGCCCTCTTTTTCGGCTGCTTTCATTTGTTTTTCAAGCAGTTGATAATTTTTCTCGCATTCTTCTCTAAGCATTATTTTCCACCCACCCTTCTTAAAATTTGCGCATTCATCAAATCGGTTCTCTGAGCATTTTTTACGGTGCTGAGCTTTATAGCGCCGCTGTCTTCAAAACCGTTTAAAAGGGATAACTCTAAAAGGGCATCAACTGCCACCTGAGTTTTAAAATGGGACAGCGCCGGAAAAAGCTTTTGTTTAAGCTTTTCGGCTGAAATGGCGCCCTGCATAACGGTTTTATAAACAACTCCAACCTCATCACGGGTTGGGTTAATGAGGGAATAATCTGCCGATTTGCCCATTTTAAGGTCATCATAAAGCGCCTGGCACTTAAAATATTCCTCTTCCTTTAAATCACTTAAACGAATGCCCTTAACGAACACCGAAAGATTTTCTTCGCCGCCGAACAGGTTTATATCAAGTGTCACGGCAAGGTCTAATGTGTCACCCAGGCTAAAGGGGAATTTATCCTCGGTTACACCGAAAAGCAGGCACTGAAAGGAGGAGTTTTCCTTTGAAAAAAGAAGTCTTAAATGTTTGCCGTTTGCAATAGGTGTAATACGGTTCAAAGTAACACCGCAAAGGGCAAAAACAGGTTGGGGATTTCCCATTCCGAAAGGCTCCAGCGCCTTTATGTTTTCGGCGAGTGACACGCTGAGCGCCGCAGGATTTAACCTGCAGTCAAGTTCAAGGACTGGAACCGCATAAGTACAGCCTTTGGCAAACTCATTAACCCTTTGTCTAAAAGCATAAATGTTTTCGGCTTTAATGGTAACACCGCAGGCAAGAGCGTGACCGCCGAACTGCACAGTTAAATCGGATGCAAAATTAACGGCATCAAAAAGTTCAAAACCGTTAAAGCTTCTGCCAGAACCGAAAGCCATGTCATTTTCAACGGTTAAAACAATGGCAGGCTTGCCGTAAAACTCGCACAGCTTTCCTGCAACAATGCCCACAACGCCGCTATGCCAATTTTCACCCTGCACAACGATTACCCTTTGGTGATTATACCCGTTATTCTCAATTATTTTCACCGCTTCGGCAAAAATCTTTCTTTCCCTTTCCTGTCTTGCGCCGTTTTCCTTATCAAGGGTATCAGCAACAATCAGAGCCTCTCTGATGTCCTCTGAAAGCAGCAACTCCACCGCGCGCTTTGCATCACCCATTCGGCCCGCCGCGTTGATTCGGGGCACCACCGAAAAGGCGATTTTTTCGCTTGTCACGGCATCACGGCCAACCCCCGAAATTTGCAGAAGCGCTGAAATTCCCTTGCGGAGTTTATTTGAATATTTCAAAACCCTTAAGCACATTTTAACAATGCTTCGGTTGTCGCCCACAAGGGGCATAACATCGGCAACGGTGCCAATGCCCACAAGGTCGGCATAGTAAGGCAGCAGTTGTTCGGCAGGCTTTTCTTCCATTGCGCAAACAAGTTTAAAGGCAACGGCAACACCGCAAATGCTCTTAAAGGTTGAAGGGCAGTCCCTTCTGTGGGGGTCAACAACCGCCGCGGCGGCAGGCAAAACCTCCTGGGGCAGGTGGTGGTCGGTAACAACAACGGTCATACCGAGGGAAACAGCAAGTTCTATTTCCTTTACGGCGGCAATACCGTTATCAACGGTGATAATGGTGCCAACGCCCTTATCGTAAAGCGCTTTAACCGCTTCCTCATGCATTCCGTAACCCTCTGAAACGCGGTCGGGAATGTAATAAATAACCCTGGCGCCCCTGCCTCTTAAATAATCAACAAGAAGGGCGGTGGCGGTAACACCGTCACAGTCATAATCGCCGTAAACGGCGATTAAATCATCTCTTTCAATGGCCTCGTTTACAATGGCGGCCGCCTTTTCAACATCGGCAAGCTCGCGGTAATCGGAAACATTTGGCTCATCCGACAAAAATTCTTCCAAAGCGGCGGCATCGGTGTAACCACGGGAGGCGGCAATGAGGGCGGTGAAGGCATCAATATCGCATTCCTCTGCAAGGCTCTTTGCAAGCTCCTTGTCGGTCTTTGCCAAAAGCCATCTTTTCATTGCCATTTTCCTCACCGCCTTTTAAATATAATATATCATTTTAATTCTACCACTAAATCTATTTATTTGCAAGAAAAAAAGCCGCACTTTCGTGCGGCTTTTAAAAACTTGCTTTTAATTAGATAACACGTACTCTGATAACACCCTCAAGGTCTTCAATAACCTTTGCAATGGCATCAAAATCGGCCTCACCAATGTCAAGCATTGTGTAGGCATTATCACCCTTGGATTTGTTAAGCAGGTTTTCAATGTTAATGTTGTATTTACCGATTTCACTTGTGATGGCGCTTAAAATGTTGGGAATGTTTTTGTGCATTACGCAGATGCGTTTAATACCGCTTCTGGGCATTGTGATTTCGGGCATATTAACACTGTTAACAATGTTGCCGTTTTCAATGTAATCAATAAGCTGGTCGGCGGCCATTTTAGCGCAGTTATCCTCCGATTCGGGGGTGGAAGCGCCAAGGTGAGGAATTGCAATTACACCGTCCACACCAATCATTTCATCGGTTGGGAAATCGGTTACGTAGGCGGCAACCTTGCCATCCTCAAGGGCGGCAATCATATCTTCCGATTTAACCAGGTCTGCGCGGGCAAAGTTAAGCACTCTGACGCCGTTTTTCATTGCGGCAATAGCATTCTTATCGATAAAGCCCTTTGTGCTGGGGGTCAAAGGAACGTGAATTGTAATATAATCACAGTTCTCGTAAATTTCCTGAAGGCTGTCAACGTGGATAGCGTTGTGGGTGATGCTCCAGGCGGCCTTTACCGAAAGATAGGGGTCGTAACCGTAAACCTTCATACCGAGGGCATTAGCGGTGTTTGCAACCAGCGCGCCGATAGCGCCAAGACCGATAATACCAAGTTTTTTACCGCGGATTTCGGGGCCAACAAACGCGCCCTTACCCTTTTCAACCATCTTGCCAACCTCAGCACCGTTGCCCTTTAAGGTTTTTGCCCACTCAATGGCGGGAATAACACGGCGTGAGCAAATGAGAAGACCGCCGATAACAAGCTCCTTAACGGCATTTGCATTTGCACCCGGTGTGTTGAAAACAACGATGCCTTCTTTTGAGCAACGCTCAACGGGAATATTGTTTGTGCCTGCCCCTGCACGGGCGATAGCCTTTAAGGTTGCAGGAAACTCGGTGTCGTGAAGGGCGGCCGAGCGAACTATAGCGCCGTCAGGATTAGCAATATTATCGCCAATGGCATATTGCTCCTTATCAAAAATATCAAGACCTGCTGCAGAAATTTTATTGTAAGTTAAAATATTATACATAAGCGTTAACCATTTTCCTTTTCAAAATTTGCCATAAACTCTACCAGCTTTTCTACGCCTTCGATGGGCATTGCGTTGTAGATTGAGGCGCGCATTCCGCCAACCGAACGGTGACCCTTAAGGTTAACGAAGCCTGCTTTTTTAGCTTCTGTTACAAACTTGGCATCAAGTTCATCGTTGCCCGTTACAAAGGGAACGTTCATAAGAGAACGGTCGGCCTTTTCAACCGTGCCTTTAAACATTTTGCTGTTATCGAGAAAATCATAAAGAATTTTAGCCTTTTTCTCGTTTAACTCCTTAACCTTTTCGAGGCCGCCCAGCTTCTTAATCCACTTAAGCACCAGACCTGCAACATAAATGGTGTAGCAAGGAGGTGTGTTGAACATTGAAGCGTTATCAGCGTGGGTAGCGTAGTTAAACATTGTAGGGGTGATATCCATAGCGTTACCGATTAAATCCTTGCGGATGATAACGATGGTAAGACCTGCGGGGGCAAGGTTTTTCTGTGCGCCTGCATAAAGCACGCCGAACTTTGTAACGTCAATGGGTTCGGATAAAATGCAGCTTGAAATATCGGCAACAAGAGGAACATCGCCTGTGTCGGGAAGCTCGGTAAAACGGGTGCCGTAAATTGTGTTGTTCATACAAATGTGGAAATAGTCGGCATCAGGTGTAAAATCGGCCTTATCAAGCTTCGGTATGTAGGAATAGGTCTTATCAGCCGAGGATGCAACAACCTTTGCCTGACCGTAGCGAGCAGCCTCCTTATAAGCCTTGTTTGCCCACTGACCTGTTACAACAAAATCGGCCTTGCCGTTTTTGTTCATAAGATTTAGCGGAATCATTGCAAACTGTGAGGAAGCGCCGCCCTGTAAAAAGAGCACCTCATAATTTTCGGGAATATTCATAATTTCACGGAGATTTGCTTCGGTCTCCTTGATAATTGCATCATATTCCTTTGAACGGTGGGACATTTCCATAACGGATTGACCCGACTCACCGAATTCGCACATTTCTTTTGCGGCAGTTTCCAAAACCTCTAAAGGCAGCACGGAAGGACCTGCGCTGAAGTTATAAACTCTTGACATAATTTATTTCCCCTATCGTGAAAAATTTTATTCTATTATATGCCCCGCTTTTCCCAATGTCAACACATTTGTTAAAAAGTTGTCAATGTTTTTTCAAAATTTTTGATTTTTTCTTTAAAGTTTGTTATTTTTTTATCAATGTAACCCATAAAACTGCCCCTCATCCTTGCGATGGGGGGACAGTTTTGCTGTTGCTTTTATGCCTTTTCAAGGATTTCTATGAGCTCACCGAAATTTTTAGCCGTGTATGTAGGCTCATAAACCGCCTTCTCCCCTGCAGGATTAAACCAAAGGGTGTCAAGTCCGCTGTTAATGCCGCCTAAAATATCGGAGCTCATTGAGTCGCCTATAACAATAATTCGGGATTTATCCTTTTCGGGAATATTTTTAAGCACATAATCAAAATATTCCTTTTCGGGCTTCTGATGGCCGATAGCCTCGGAAACGAAAACGCCCTTGGCGAAATTTAAAATTCCCGAATTCTTAATTCTTTTTTCCTGGGTTACGGCATTGCCGTTGGTGGTGTAATAAATATCAAATTTCTTTGACAAAATTTCAAGCATACAAAGGGCGCCGTCAAGAGGAAAATGAACGGTTTTCAGCGCCTCAATATATTCATCGGAAATTTTTTTGCTGTCCCCTTTAAAGCCCTTTTCCTCTAAAAAAGCCTTAAAGCGGCCCTCGTAAATTTCGCTTTTTTTAATTTCACCCCGTTCAAACATTTTCCAAAAACGGTCGTTAACGCCGCTGTAATAAACAACGTTTTCTTCACTTGGTTCAATGCCGTTGTTTTTCATTACAAGGCTTACGGCCTCCCTCTCGCAACGGGTAAAATCGAGAATTGTGTTGTCAACATCAAAAAGCAGGGTTGTGTAACTCATAATATCCTTTATGTATTTTTTAAATTCCGCCGACTGCAAAGAATGCAGGAATTGCCGAAGCAAGGTTGGAAGCAACTACAAAAATTATAATACCGAGAGCCAGCATTCCGCCCGAGGTGCCGCCGCTTAAGCTTAAGGTGTAAAGGTAATAGGGCGTATCCCCATGTTTTTCCCTTTGCTCCTTGATTTTTTCTATGGCGTGCTTTTTATAGATATGCAGCGCGAACATTGCAATAACAGCGCCACCGACAAGGGTTTCGGCGGTGTCTAAAATATCGCTTATCAAAGCAAGAACACCCGTGGCCTCGCCGATAGCAAGGGTGTCACCCTCCTCATCAAAAAACAGTTCGGGATTTGCAACATCGTCAAGGTTGCCTCCGAAAATTGATTCAATGGATGAAACAATTCCTTTTGCCGCCTCTACGCTTGTGTCGAAATTAAGGGCGGTTTGCACGCCCAAAACAAGCGTTCCCGCAATGACAAAGGCTATTGCAGGCTTAAACATTTTTCTATAGAAAAACCAAATGGCGGTGCCGAAAAATCCCAGAAATGCCGTTAGAAGAAACGCGGGCCAGCACCAGGAAATTTTAGAGCCCGAATATTCCATTTTCAGAAACTTATCGTAAATTTTATTCGAATCCTTGCCGAGAAAAGCCAGCATTTCCCTTTTCTCTACGCCCTCTATTTCATCGGGTATTCCGTTGCCCGAAAAATTATTGCTTTTCTTTTGGGCTGCAGGGTCAAACTGCTCGGGCGTGTTAAAATCTTCGTTTAGTTTTTCCCTTTGAAAATCAAGGGATGTGCCGCAGTTCTTGCAAAAATTAAACTGCTCTTCGTTTTCGGTTTTACACTCGGGACAAAACTTTTTCATTTAAAA
Organism: Acutalibacteraceae bacterium; assembly: GCA_045602605.1. GTDB lineage: Bacteria > Bacillota > Clostridia > Oscillospirales > Acutalibacteraceae > SIG587. The sequence goes on along the minus strand of JAZSBX010000115.1, from coordinate 4,662 downwards.
CCCACCCTCTAAAAAATTTGTGCAATAAACATTATAATTGACGGCAAATAGCTTGTGGCCAAAAGACCTACAATCAAAAGAAACAGGTTGTTGCCACCCAGCTTCATTATTTGCTGATTTTTATCCTCGGCATCGTTTTCTTTGATTTGATTCAGCGTTGATACCGTGTGCTTATAGTAAAGATAATCACCGAAAAGCCCAAAGAAAAACCTTGTTGCAAGCTCCAGAAAAGCCGCCACATATGAGAGAATTTTGGCGCCTGATGAAATGGTTGCAAGGCCACTGAGTAACTCGGAATAGGCCTCGGCTGTTAACTGACCCTGCCCCGAAAACGCCGAAATAACGGTGTTATATTCCTCGGTGAAAGGAATCATTAAAATGCCTGCCACAACAATCAGCAAAATTCCTAAAATTCCGCTTTTGTACATTTTTCTGTGAAGCGCCCAGCCCTCGGGCAAAAGAAAGGCCGCCCAATTCCAGGAAACCTTACCGCCTGCCTTGAATTTTGCAAATTTAGGCATATAACGGTTGGAGGAAGACATAACAAACCTGGCGGCCTGCTTTGCGGTAACACCGCCGTCAAGTTGAAAATCTCCCGGCACGCCGCCAAGAGGGTCAAAGCCTGCGCCGCCCATTCCTGCGGCGTTTAAATGACCGCAGTGGGGGCAGTTTTTGTAGCCCTGCGGATAGTCCTCATAACAATAATAGCAGGTAACCGTTTCTCCGGACTGCTCTTTTTCCTCCTGTACAGGTTTTGTGTCAGCCTGACTTTTTGCTCTGCTGTACTCCTGGTCGGTGCCGTGAAACTCTTGAAGGGCACAGCGGCCGATTTTTTGGTAGCATTCTCTATGGTGAGGCGCGCCGCATTCGGGGCAGAACACCACATCGTCATCTTCAAAAAGATATGCCTTGCAAACAGGACACTGCTGTCCCTTTAAATCAATGCTCATTTTGTCATTTCCCTTGCCGTATCCAAAATCAATGTAAAATAATCCTTGCCGTAGTTATGAAATTTACCCTTTTCAACCATTTCGGAAAAGGTTTTTGTGTCAACCCACCGAGCTAAAGCAACCTCGCCCTTTTGAAGCGTCAGGTTTTCGGCAGGCGTATCGCACAGGATAAACCACACATCAACAAGCGAATTGCGCCGCTTAATACGTTTTATAAAGCGAAGTTCATTTTCACGGGCCTTAATGCCAAGTTCCTCGGCAAGCTCTCTTTTAGCGGCATTCAGCGAGCTTTCGCCCGAAATTGCCGAACCGCCCGTTGCCGCCCATTCACCGGGCATGAGCTTCTTTTCCTTGCTTCGTTTTTGAATAAGCAGTTGACCGCTTGAAGACACAATCCAAATGTGGACAACCAGGTGATATTCTCCCGGTCGCAAAAAGGTACGGCCCCTTACAACCGTTTTACCCGTGGGTGTGCCCTGTGCATTTAATATGTCCCATTTTTCCATATATTCACCCAATTTAAACTTTTCTTAAAACTAATTATACCAAAGCCACACGGCTTTTACAACATTTTTCGAAAATTATTGAAAAAATAGTATTGTAAATATTTTAGTGTTATTGTATAATATATTAAAACTTGCGTGATAAGGCGTGCGAATGGGCGGGTCCTGTGCGACGGGAGGCTATGAACCATGTCAGGCGGGGAACCGAGCAGCATTAAGTAGTTTTTCTCGTGCGCCGCAGTAAATCGGTCCATTCGTACACCTTAATACGTGAGTTTCTTAAATTTAAGGAGATTTTTATGGGTTATCAGGCTTTTTATCGTAAATATAGGCCAAACTCCTTTGCCGATGTTTTGGGTCAGGAGCATATTACCGATGTTTTACGCCGCCAGCTTGCAGGTGGCAATGTTTTCCATGCCTATCTTTTCACAGGAACAAGAGGAACGGGTAAAACAACCTGTGCAAAAATTCTTGCAAAGGCAGTAAACTGCCTAAATGCGAAGGATGGCAACCCCTGCGGTGAGTGTGATGCCTGCCTTAACATTGCGGCGGGCGAAGTGACCGACATTGTGGAAATTGACGCCGCTTCAAACAACTCGGTTGATAACATAAGAGATTTGCGTGACAAGGTTAACTTTGCCCCCTCCTCGGTTAAATACCGTGTGTTTATCATCGATGAGGTGCATATGCTTAGTATCAGCGCCTTTAACGCGCTGCTTAAAACCCTTGAGGAGCCCCCTGCACACGTTATTTTCATCCTTGCAACAACCGAGGTGCACAAGCTCCCTGCAACCATTCTTTCACGCTGTCAGCGATTTGACTTTAAAAGAATTGAAAATGACAAGCTCATTGCACGCATAAATTATGTGTGCCGTGAGGAAGGTCTTAAAATCAGTGAAACCGCCGCATCACTTATTGCCTCTGCGGCAGATGGCGGCATGCGTGATGCCCTCTCCCTTTTAGACCTTTGCGCATCAAAGAGCAACGACATAACCGAAGAAATTGTTATGGCGGCCTGTGGTCTTACGGGAAATGAATACCTTAACGACCTTGCTTGCCTTTTTAAAAATAGGGATACAAGCGCCGCTTTAGCGCTTATAGACAAGTTGTATTTAAACGGTATTGATATGCTTCGCCTTTGCAGTGAGCTGACCACATTTTACCGAAATTTAATGATTATTAAAACGGTTAAGACGGGAGAACTCCCCATTGTTTGTTCGGCGGCACAACTTGAGCGCTTTAAAGAAATTTCCGAGGGCTATGAGCTCAAAGAAATTTTAAGAACCCTTTCCCTGCTTCAGGAAGCAACCGTTAATATGCAAAATTCCGACCGCCGATGCGAGTTTGAAATGTTTGCAGTTAAGGTTTGCGCACCTTGCCTCTCGGCAGATTTTGCCTCCCTTGAGCAAAGAATAAGCGACCTTGAAAAAATGCTTCAGGGCGGTGTTAAAACGGTAAATGTTGTTACACCAAAGGCCGAAAAGCCCAAAGCAAAGTCCGAGAAAACCGAGAAAAAACCTGTTGATGATGCGCCGGCCGCTTCACAAAATGAGGAGGCAACCAAAGAGCTTAAAGCAAAACCCACTGCAAACGGTGAGCTTAAAGAGTGGGGCGAAATTATCGAGGTGCTTAAAACCACCTGTCCCCTTATGGCAGGGGCATTAAGCTCGGGTTCAAGAGCCTTTGTTAAGGATAAATTTCTTCTTATTGACTGCAAAAGTCAACAATTTTTAAACCTTATGCGAACCAACGCAACCTATAAAAACCACATTAAAAACGCAATATTTAAGGTGCTTGGTGAAAACTACAGCATAGGCCCCTACAAAGAGGAAAAGGCAAACGAAGAGGTTGACCCCCTTTCCGCCCTTGCCGACAAACTTAAGCAATTAGAGATTTAAAGGAGATTTAAAAAATATGAAGGTAAGAATTCCCAACCAAGGTGGCGGACAAAATATGAACGCCATGCTTAAACAGGCACAAAAAATGCAAGAGGACATGGCAAATCTGCAGGCCGACCTTGAGCAAAGAGAATTTTCGGGCTCTGCTGGCGGCGGAATGGTTGAAGCCACCGTCACAGGCAAGCACGAGCTTGTTTCACTTAAAATAAATCCCGATGCCATTGAGGAAGGTGATGCCGAAATGCTTGAGGATTTCGTTATGCTTGCCGTTAACGAAGCTATAGGCAAGGCAACAAAAACTCAAGAAGAGGAAATGGGCGCCATTACAAGTGGTCTTAATATGCCCGGCTTGTTTTAATTATGGCTTACAACATTGTTCCGCTGAATGAACTTATAAACCAATTTGAAAGGCTACCGGGAATTGGCAAAAAAACCGCCACCCGCCTCGCCTTTTCGGTGCTTGCCGCACCCAAAGAGCAGGCACAGCGCTTTGCCGATGCCCTTGTTAATGCAAGGGAGAAAATTCATTTTTGCGCCTGCTGTCAGTCCTTTACCGACCTTGAAATCTGCCCAATTTGTGCAGATGAGGCAAGGGATAGAAGCGTTATTTGCGTTGTAAGCGAGGCAAAGGATGTTTTGGCATTTGAAAGGACAAGGGAATATAACGGCTTATATCATGTGCTTCACGGGGTTTTATCCCCCCTTGATGGCATCACGGCTGAGCAACTTAAAATCAAAGAGCTTATGAGCCGCCTTGCCGATGGCACCGTAAAGGAAGTTATTATGGCCACCAACCCCACCGTTGAGGGTGAGGCAACCTCAAGTTATCTTTCACGCCTTATAAAACCAATGGGCATTAAAATCACCCGCCTGGCTTACGGAATTCCTGTTGGCGGTGACCTTGAATATGCCGATGAGGTTACACTTTCAAAAGCCCTTGAGGGCAGAAATGAGATTTAAGCTATGACACAGGATAAAATTGACAGAATTAACGCCCTTGCCAGAAAACAAAAGGCCGAGGGCCTGACCGAGGAAGAAAAGGCCGAGCAGGCCGTACTCCGCAGGGAATACATTGATTCGTTTAAACGAGACCTTGAAAGACAACTTAATAATATGTCTATCGTTGAGCCTGATGGAACTGTTAAAAAGGTGGAGAAAAAATGGAAATCGTAATTCTTGATGGCGCCACTGTTGCCGCAAACGACCTTAATTTCAGTGTGCTTGAGAAGTTTGGGGATTTAACCGTTTATGATTTCACAGCCCCCGAGGAAATTATCGAGCGCTGCCAGAGTGCCGATGCGGTTTTTTGCA
>JAZSBX010000114.1:0-4978 GCA_045602605.1 Acutalibacteraceae bacterium | reverse complement strand
GAACCAAGGTTCCCCTCTTGCGGTGCCCGAACACACGCTCGCTTGTAGCGTGGCGTGTTGTTCGACCGCTGCGCTTCGTTTTGCTCGCTTCTTCTCGCACTGCGAGCGCTCGCAACCTCACCCACCACCGGCACCAAAGATAAATATTCCACGTAAGTGGGGTATTTATCTTTTTTTGTTTTGTGGGACTCGAACCAAGGTTCCCCTCTTGCGGTGCCCGAACACACGCTCGCTTGTAGCGTGGCGTGTTGTTCGACCGCTGCGCTTCGTTTTGCTCGCTTCTTCTCGTACTGCGAGCGCTCGCAACCTCACCCACCACCGGCACCAAAAAGTAAAACGCTTCGCTTTTGCGAGGCGTTTTACTTTTTGTGTTTGTGTCCGTAGGACACAACATCGTTTTGCGGTGAAACCGCAACATCATTTGACCGATAGGTCATAGGAACACAAAACGATGTTGCCTTATGGCAAACAGTGTTGTGCCTTGCACAAACGATGTAGGCTAACGCCCAACGATGTTGCACTTCATGCAAATTTATGCTATACTACACAAAACATTGTATTATAAAATATTTTGTGATAAAATTGTATTTTAGAAACTTTAATCAGATACAAAAGGAAGTTTATGTTCTATGGCAAAAAACGAAAAACTCAGAAATATTGCAATTATTGCTCACGTTGACCACGGTAAAACAACCCTTGTTGACCAGCTTTTAAAGCAAAGCGGAACGTTTCGCACAAATGAGCAGGTTGATGAAAGGGTAATGGATTCTAACGACCTTGAAAAAGAGCGTGGAATTACCATTCTTTCAAAGAATACAAGTGTTTATTATAACGATTATAAAATTAACATCATTGACACCCCCGGCCATGCCGATTTTGGTGGTGAGGTTGAGCGTATTTTAATGATGGTTGATGGCGTTTTGCTTCTTGTTGACGCCTTTGAGGGCTGTATGCCGCAAACAAGATTTGTTCTTAAAAAGGCATTATCCCTCGGCAAAAAAGCCATTGTAGTTGTAAACAAAATTGATAGACCTTTGGCAAGACCAAATGAAGTTGTTGATGAGGTTCTTGATTTGTTCATTGACCTTGGCGCCGATGATAATCAAATTGAATTTCCCGTTGTTTTCGCTTCGGGCCGTGATGGTTATGCATCACTGAGCGCTGATGAAATGGGAAGCGATTTAAGAGTTCTGTTTGAAACAATTATCAGCGAAATTGACCCACCGTCAAGCGATGATGAAGAACCCCTGCAAATTCTCTTTTCAAACATTGAGCCCGATGAATATCTTGGAAGAATCGGCGTTGGCAGGGTAGAGCGCGGTGTTGTAAATGCAGGTCAAACGGTTACCCTTTGCCATCAGGACGGCACAACAAATAACGCGAAAATACTGAAACTATTTATGTATGACGGCCTAAAACGCACCGAGGTTCAAAGCGCAAGAGCAGGCGATATTATTCAGGTGGCAGGAATTTCTGGCCTTAACATTGGTGAAACTGCTTGTGACCCTGCTCATATTGAGCCGCTTCCTTTTGTTAAAATTGATGAGCCAACGCTTTCAATGAATTTTATGGTAAACAATTCTCCCTTTGCAGGTAAAGAGGGTAAGTTCGTTACCTCCCGAAATCTTCGTGACCGACTTTTTAAAGAGGTTGAAACAAATGTTAGCCTTCGCGTTGAGGAAACCGACTCCGCCGACACCTTTAAGGTATCGGGCAGGGGAGAACTTCACCTTTCAATTCTCATTGAAACAATGCGCCGACAGGGTTATGAATTTCAGGTTTCACCGCCAACGGTTATTTTCAAAAACGAGGGCGGCACACTCCTTGAGCCTATTGAGCTTTTAATGATTGAGGTTCCCGAAACCTATGTTGGCGTTGTTATGGAGCGCCTTGGTACCCGAAAGGCAGAAATAAAAAATATGGGTACCCGCGAGGGCGGCACATCACATCTTGAGTTTTTAATTCCTGCTCGAGGACTCCTCGGTTACCGCTCACAGTTTTTAACCGACACAAACGGAAACGGTATTATGAACCATGTGTTTAACAGCTATGAACCGTATAAAGGTGATATTGACCAGCGTGCAACCGGTTCCATTATAGTTCACGAATCAGGCGAATCAACGGGTTACGGTCTTTTTAACACGCAGAGCCGCGGCCGACTGTTCATAGGACCCGGTGTGCCTGTTTACGAAGGTATGATTATCGGTGAAAATCCGAAAAACGAAGATATTGTTTGTAATGTCTGCAAGAAAAAACAGCTCACCAACACCCGCGCATCAGGCTCCGATGATGCGTTAAGGCTTGTTCCGCATTCGGTTTTAAGTCTTGAACAGTCCCTTGAATTTATTAAGGAAGATGAGCTTGTTGAAATCACGCCCAACAATATCCGCTTAAGAAAACTTATTTTAAACAAAGAATTAAGAATGAAGGCTGAGGCTAGAAAAAAATAATGAATTTTGTTATTTTAGACCTTGAGTGGGACAGCGTCTATTATGTTAAGGAACACCGTTTTATTAATCAAATCATTCAAATAGGCGCCGTTAAGCTTGATGAAAATTTAGAAATCATCGACACCTTTCAAAAAATAGTTAAATCCTCATTGTCAAAAAGACTGACACCGCGTTTTGTTGAACTTACAGGCATTTCAAAGCAAATGATGAGCGAAGGTATGCCGTTGTATGATGCCGTTGAAGCTTTTAACAATTGGGCAGGCAAGGACAAAATCATTCTAACCTGGAGTAATTCTGATTTATTTACAATTTATGAAAACACCCGTTGCCTTTTAGAAAACAAAATTGAGTTCGATATTAAGAATTATGTGGATTTACAGAAATACGTGCAAAACATTTTAAAGTCAATGGGTCACGAAATTAACTCACAAATTTCGCTCTCCAATGCCTCGCAAATGCTTTCGGTATCTTATGAGGGACTTGATTTACACACAGCCAAAGATGACTGTATTCTTGCGGCGCACCTCCTTAAATGCACCTATGATAAGGCGCTTTTTGAAAACTATATAAGAGATGCATCAACAAAAGAGTTTTACCGCCGTTTAACCTACAAACCCCATCACCTTACCAGCATTAAGGATAGAGAGATTAAAAAGGAAGATTTAAAGTTTTCCTGTGACTCCTGTGGTGTTGAGGCAAAGAGAATTACCTCCTGGAAATATAAAAACCGTTGGTTTATTGCCACATTTTATTGCAAAAACTGCAAAAAACGCTTTGTAGGACGTGTTTCTTTTAAAAAGAATTACGATAACGTTCAGGTTAAAAAACGGGTTACAGAATATAAAAAGGTGGAAAACGGTAATGCAAATAAGGTGCAACAGTTGTCCGAGACAGTGTAATGCCTTAAGAAGCGAAGATGAAAACTTCGGTGGTATTTGTAAAAGCGGACTTTTACCTAAAATTGCCAAGGTTTCCCTCCACAAATGGGAGGAGCCCTGTATAAGCGGCACCAAAGGCTCGGGAACGATTTTCTTTTCCGGTTGCAGTTTGAAATGTGTTTTTTGCCAAAACTATAATATTTCTCAGGAAAACTACGGTAAACAGGTTTCAGCCCAACGTCTGGCTGAAGTCTTTAAAGAAATAGAGGCATTAGGCGCTCATAACATCAATTTTGTTAACCCAACGCACCATCTTTGGGCAATTGAAGAGGCGCTTAAAATCTATCATCCAAAAATCCCGCTGGTTTACAACAGCGGCGGTTACGATTTGCCTGAAAACATTGAAAAAGGTATATTCGATATTTATCTGATGGATTTAAAATACATAAACAACCAAACCGCCATAAAATATTCAAAATGCGATAATTACACCGATTTTGTTTTTGATTCTGTTAAAGCGGCTTATGAACTTCAAAAAGAGCCCGTTTTTGATGAAAACGGTGTTTTACAAAAGGGTTTAATTGTGCGACATTTGATTTTACCGCAGCACACAAACGATGCTATAAAAGTTATTGATTGGTTCAAAGAAAACACGCCAGGCGCAATTTTGAGTATTATGTCGCAATATGTACCAATGTTTAAAGCGGAAGATTACAAAGAAATTAACCGAACAATAACAAAAAGGGAATATGATAAGGTTACCGAATATGCGCTGGACAAAAATTTAAAACACATTTACATTCAAGGTCGCAGTAGCTCAAGCAAAAGTTATATTCCCGAATTTGACCTTAAAGGAGTATAAAAAAAGCACCCAAACGGGTGCTTTTTCATAGTTATAATATTTCGCCTTTAACGGAATCATCATCAGCAAGTCCTGTAATTTTTACGTTTGTAATCTCGCCGAGAGGCGCGGCTATGCTTACCTTAACACAGGTGTAATTAGGGGTGTGGCCAATATAAAAGCCTTTTTCAAAGGTTTCAAAGAGAACCGGTTGCACGGTACCCATCTGATTCTTTAAAAACTGAATTTTGCTTTCGTTTGTGGCTTCAATCATAAGAGCGCTGCGCCTTGCTTTAACATCGGCAGGAATCTGATTCGGCAAATTATGTGCAAAGGTGCCTTTTCTTCTTGAATAGGAAAAAACGTGCGCTTTTGCAAAACCAATTTTTTTGGCAAAATTAAGGCTTTCTAAAAACTCCGCCTCGGTTTCACCTGCAAAACCAACCATAATATCGGTGGTAATTGCGGCGCCCTCAAAGGCATTTCGAATTCTGCCTACCAAATCGGCATAAAAATCGCTGTCATAATGCCTGTTCATTCTTTTTAAAGTTGCATCAGAGCCCGATTGCAAGGAAAGATGGAACTGTGGGCAAAACTTTTTCTGTGTTTTAAATCGGTCAAGCATTTCATCGCTTATGTGGTCTGGCTCTAAAGAACCCAGCCTGACGCGCTCTATTTTTTCATTTTGGCAAACCGTATCAACGGCATCACAAAGATTATCACCCGTATCCTTGCCAAAGGCGGAAAGATTTATTCCAACAAGCACAATCTCTTTAAAACCCTTGCTTGCAAGGTCCGCAACCTCATTT
>JAZSBX010000113.1:0-2144 GCA_045602605.1 Acutalibacteraceae bacterium | reverse complement strand
CCGTCACGGCCAACAGACTGCAGAATGATGTCAACGTTAACCTTAGCCTGTGCTAATTCATTGAAAAGTTTGAAAGCAACACCGGGGGTGTCCTTGAGTCCTACAACCGAAATACGGGATACATTTTTATCACTGGCAACGCCACGAATTAACATTTTTTCCATTTTAATAATCTCCTTCACAATGGTGCCGGGTTTCTTTTCTAAACTTGAAAGAACCTCAAGCTCAACATTATATTTTTTAGCCATTTCAACCGAACGGTTGTTAAGAACCTGTGCGCCCAATGTCGCAAGTTCTAACATTTCGTTATATGTTATCTCATCCATCTTCTGCGCCGTGGGAACCTTACGGGGGTCGGCGGTATAAACGCCGTCAACATCGGTGTAAATCTGACAAAGGTCGGCGTGGAGTGTTGCGGCAATGGCAACGGCAGAGGTATCGGAGCCGCCGCGACCCAGTGTTGTGATGTCATCATAACGGTTAACACCCTGGAAGCCTGCAACAATGACAATGTGTTTCTTTGAAAGCTCGGCGCGAAGCCTTTCGGGGTTTACGCGCTTTATTCTGGCAAGGGAATAGTTAGAATCGGTTTCAAAGCCTGCCTGCCAGCCAAGAAGGGAAACAACGGGGTAGCCAAGCCTTTCAATAGCCATGGCAAGAATTGCGATGGAAATTTGTTCGCCTGCAGAAAGCAGCATATCCATTTCTCTTTTGGAAGCACCTGCAGGGTTAATCTCCTTTGCCTTTTCAATTAAATCATCGGTGGTGTCGCCCTGGGCGGAAACAACAACCACAACATCGTTACCCTTTTTATAATCCTCAACGATTATGTTGGCAACATTCATAACTCTTTCGGCGTTGGCAACCGAGCTGCCGCCGAATTTTTTTACAATCAGTGCCATAAAAATTCCTCCTCTAGTCTAAAACGTGAAGCACTTTTGCAATTTTATCATCAAATTTAGAAATCTTTTTAGTCAAGACCTCTTCAATATCATATTCGGTAAGGAATGCAAGTTCGTTTTCCCGAACGCCATCAACAATAACCGTATCTTCTCCGAAAACGGCGCAAACGGCTTTTTTTGTTTCATTAACGTTCTCTGCATTTAAACGGACAAAAAGCTTGGAAATGGCTTTTTTGCCGTCACAAACGTAATTTTTGTCCCCATCGGCCCAGGAAAGATATTTTCTTGCAACCAGATGCTTAACACAGTCGATAACATCGGCAACAACGGCGCTGGCGGTGGGGGACTTTCCCGCGCCCCTGCCATAGAACATAACCTGACCGATAGCATCGCCGTAAACCATAACGGCATTGAACACATCGTTAACGCCCGAAAGCATATTATCCTTGTTTATAAGGGCAGGGTAGACGTTGGCGGTGATTTTGCCGCTGTCGGTTTTCTTTGCATGACCGATAAGCTTTATAACATAGCCCAGCTTTTCGGCATAGGCCGCATCGAACAAATCAATTTTAGTAATTCCCTCGGTTTGCACCTGCTCGGGATAAACGTGCTTGCCGAAGCCAAGGGAGGCAAGAATACAAATTTTGCGGCAGGCATCGTGACCCTCAACATCGGCCGTGGGGTCTTTCTCGGCATAGCCAAGGTCCTGCGCCTGCTTTAACGCGTCAGCGAAGGAAACCTTTTCCTTAATCATTTTAGTGAGGATAAAGTTTGTGGTGCCGTTTAAAATGCCCACAATTTCACTAAGCCCATTTGCGGCAAGGCATTGGGCAATGGGACGAAGCACGGGAATCCCGCCGCCAACGCTTGCCTCAAAAAGGAAGTTAACGTTTTTCTCGTTTGCAATCTGCAAAAGCTCGGCGCCCTTTGCGGCAACCAGCTCTTTGTTAGAGGTTACAACGCTTTTTCCGCTGTGCAGGCAGGCCTTAACAAAATCATAGGCAGGATTAATGCCGCCCATAACCTCCACCACAACCCTGATTTCAGGGTCGCGGAGAATAATGTTAAAATCCTTGATAAATTTATCCGAGTAGTAAAGATGGCTGAAATCCTTTAAATCTAAAATATATTTAACATTGATTTCATTTTTAGCCTTTTGAGCAATGGCATCCCAGTGTTCAAGCAAAATTTCAGCAACGCCCGAACCAACAACGCCGTGACCCATTATTGCAACTTCAATCA
>JAZSBX010000112.1:0-4923 GCA_045602605.1 Acutalibacteraceae bacterium | reverse complement strand
AACCCATTTTAAATCAATAAATAAAATTAAAACTGCCACCTTTGATGAGTTGCGCGCTGTTCCAAAAATAAATGAAACCGTAGCAAAAAATATCTTTGAATTTTATAATAAAAAATAAGGAGGAAATTCCTCCTTATTTTTATTTATCACGAAGTTTTACAACGTTTCTTGAATTCAAAAGGCTTTCTTCATCGGTTGTTACATAATGATTTTTTGTTGTATTAACGCTTGTGTGACCGAGAGCGCGGGCAACAAGATAAATATCACCTGTGTTCTGATAAAGCTCGGTGCCGTAGGTTTTGCGCAATTTATGCGGTGTTATGGGCTTTGTAACACCAATGGCTTTAGCATACTTTTTAATCATATCCTCAATGGACTGAACGCAAATTCTGGTTTTTTGAATTGACAAAAACAACGCATCGGCGGATTCATCGTTTGTGGGAACCATTTCCTTGCGCTGTAACAAATAACGCTGCAACGCTTCAATAACCTCGTCACCCATAGCGATATATTGATATTTTCCGCCTTTTCTGTAAACGCTGATAAGACAACGGTCGAAATCAAGGTCTCTGATATTTAGTCCGACACACTCCGAAACACGGATTCCCGTGCCCAGAAGCAACGTTGCAATGGCTAAATCGCGAATTCGGGTGGTTTCAAGATATTTTTGTTGGCGAGGAGTAAATGAAGCGCAACCGAATTCAATAGCATTTAAAAAACGGGCAACCTCATCGGGAGTTAAACGGATAATTCGGTTATCTTTATCGGGTTTAGGCTTTTTAACCTTATCACAGGGGTTACCGACAATATAGTCGTTTCTGTACAAATAATCAAAAAATGAACTGAGCGCCGATAATTTTCTCGCAATTCCTGAACGGTGATTCATATTTTCTTTGTCATACTGTAAAAAATCCGTATATTCTTCAATATCACGGGCCGTGACCGAACGCATTACCTCTATCGGAATTTCTTTTAAAGATTTATCCAAGAGATTTGGCGCAGCCTGCTTTAGCCACTCAAAAAAGCGCCTTAAATCATAGGCATAGGAAAGGCGAGTCCTGGTTGTTGTGTCGGTTTTTCTTGAAATAAAATAGTCACCGACATAGATGGGTAGCTCAGATAAGATTTCCTTGATTTTAAGCATATTATTTCTATCTAACTCATCTTGATACGTATTCAAAGCAAACCCTCCATCGAATAGAAATTTTTAAAATGATGTAAGTACTTATAGAAAAAAACTGAGAGGATGAGATTTTTAAAAAAATCCCGTTTTTTAAAATAAAATTCATATATTTAATAAAAATATTTTAATTGAAAGAAAAGAAATGATATTTTGTTAATTTTGAATTAGATTTAATTACCGAAACATAAAAATAATCTATTAAATTTAAAAATAAATAATTAAAATTCAAATATAGCAAAAAACACTTGGTAGCGGTGTTTATAGCGTTATTATACCATATAGCCCTCTTTTTGTCAATAACTTTTGGAAAAACATACATTTATCCAAGAGATATAACAAAGCAAAGCCCCCCTACCTTACAATAAATAACAAAAAATAGACACCAAATTTATGGTGTCTATTTTTAATTTGATAAATATTATTTTATTTTCTTAAGCACGATTGCTGTTCTTGACGGTAAATATAAATTAAATCCAAGTTTATTGTCGTTAGATTTTTTTGCGTAATACAAATAATTTTCATCAACCCTGCCGAATCCGCCGAAATCTTCATTATCGGTTGATAAAACGACCTGATACTCCCCTGCCGAGTCCACAGGAATGAAATAATCGGTAAAAGATTTAGTAGGACTGAAATTAAAAGCGAAAATATTGTCGCCTTTTGTAAAAACAATAACCTTATCATCATTGTGAAGCCATTTTTCAGTGGCTTTTTTAGTTAAAATTCGCTCTTTTTTAAGGAATTTAATCATTTTATGGTCAAATTCAAGCAAAAATGAGTATTTTAGGTCTTTGTTGTCAGCAAGACTCCATTGTCTGCGGCAGTAATGGTAACTCCAACCGTTGCCTTCGCGCGGGAAATCAATCCATTCGGGATGACCGAATTCGTTGCCCATAAAGTTAAGGTAACCTTCCCCGCCGAGTGATGCGGTTATAAGTCTTATCATTTTATGAAGCGCAATTCCGCGGTCAATAATAAGCGACTGACTGTTTTTGCTCATATTACCGTACATTTCGGCATCGCAAAGGCGGAAAATTATGGTTTTATCTCCCACAAGGGCTTGGTCGTGAGATTCGCAGTAACTAATATTCTTTTCCTTCGGCCTTCTTGAGGTAAGCTCGTACCAAAGCTTATACATATCCCAATCTTCATCAGAATATTCCTTTATAAACTTAATAAACAAATCAGGCACACCCATTGATAAACGATAATCAAATCCAATGCCGCCATCTGCTATTTTAATGCACATACCGGGCATTCCAGACATATCCTCGGCAATAGTTATGGCCTTTGGATTGATTTCGTGAACAAGCTCATTGGCAAGTTGTAAATAGGTAACCGCCTCGGTGTCGGTATTCATAGAAAAGTACATATCATAATTACAAAATGCACTGCCAAGACCGTGATCGTGATACAGCATTGATGTTACGCCGTCAAAACGGAAGCCGTCAAAATGGAAAACCTCCATCCAATATTTCAAATTTGATAAAAGAAAATGCAAAACCTCGTTTTTATCATAATTAAAAAGCTTCGTTCCCCAAGCAGAGTGTTCGCCGCGTTCACCCTCGTGAAAATATTGATGAACCGTTCCGTCAAAACAATTCAGCCCCTCGTTTGTGTTGGGACAGGCGTGCGAATGAACAACGTCAAGCAAAACGGTGATACCCATTTTATGGGCAGTGTTTATAAGATTTTTAAGGTCGTGAGCAGTACCGAATTTTGATGACGGCGCAAAGAAATTTGTTACTTGATAGCCAAAAGATGCATAATAAGGATGCTCCATTATGGCCATTATTTGAATGGTGTTATAACCGTTTTTCTTAATTCTTTTCAGAATGTTTTCGGTGAAAAAATTATAGGAAGCAATACCGTAACCCTCTCCCGACATTCCAATGTGACATTCATAAATAAACGGTGTTGCGCAGGGCTTGAATTTTTCATCGCTCCAATTAAATTTTTCAAAAAGAGCATCGTCAATTTCGGCGCACCAAAGGTTTGTGTCCTTATCCTGAACAACACGTGTTGCATAGGACGGAATTCGGCGCAGAGTTTCACCGTTATGAACAACGATTGCCTGAATTTTATCACCTGTTTTAAGGGCATCTTTCCCCTCTAAATACACTTCAAAAACGCCATCCCCAATAAAATTCATCGGCAAAGCATAAATGTCCCAGGAATTAAAATCACCCGTGAAATACATTTTTTCAGCGCCGGGCGCCCATTCACGATAAACCCATCCGCTTTTCGTTTTATGAATACCAAAATAGTGATGGGCGTTGGCAAAATCACTTAAATTTTTGTGTGAATTTTTAAGGAGCTCTTCCCTTTTGGCCTTGAAAAGTTTCATTCGAAGCGCAATATCTTTTTCATATGGTGTTAAATAAGGGTCATATTTTAAAAGCTTGTATTTCACAACGGTGTTCCTTTCTTGTTTTTATAATATTAATATTAACACAAAATTATTTTTTTTACAATAAATATTAAAAAAACAGGGTTAAAGCCGTAACCTTAACCCTGTTTTTTTATAAAATTATACACACAAGACCGTTGCAACCTTCATTTATGACCCTCTCAATGGTTTCCTGAACGCGCATTCTGGCATCTGCAGGCATTCGTGAAAGCTTTGTGTGAAGTCCCTCGTTAACAAGCTCGTGGAGGGATTTACCAAAAATGTTGGAATCCCAAATTTTAACGGGGTTTTCTTCAAATTCGCTAAGCAGATACATAACCAAATCTTCGCTTTGTTTTTCGCTTCCGACAATAGGACTTACCTCGGTTGTAATGTTTGCCTTCATCATGTGAATTGAAGGTGCCGAGGCCTTAAGTCTTACACCGTAACGTCCTCCCTGCTTCATTATTTCGGGTTCTTCAAGGGTCAGTTCATCAATTGAAGGCATAACAATGCCGTATCCCGTTGCTTCAACCTCATCAAGGGCATTTTTAAAACGGGCAAATTCACGGTTACTTTGAGCAAGTTCTGTAATGTTTTCAATAAGTTCCTGCTCGTTATTGATTTCAAGACCGCTCAATTCTTTAATAATCTGATATAACAGCGCCGGATTTAGTGTGATTTTTATGCAAATTTTTCCCTTCCCCAGGTCAATGTCATCAATGCCGATAAAATTAACATTTTCATTTTCCTTAAAGGATAAAAGAAGGTCGGAAATTTCTCTGATTTTTTTAACCGAAGTAATGCCGTTTTTAATGCAACCGAAAATAGCATTTTTTAAATGATGACCGTTCTCTAAACCATTGACCCATTTGGGATAATCAAGGAGAATTTCCTTGATTGGAAATTCATAAAGGATTTCGCCTAAAATACTGCGAATGTCGCTGTCATTAAGCTCTAAACAGTTAACCGCAATAACCGGCACCTTGTATTTTTCTTTGAGTTCTGCAACTAAATTTTGAGCCTCATCAGAGTTTGGATAAGTACAGTTTAATAGCACGGCAAAGGGTTTTTCAATGGCGACAAGCTCATTAATAACCCTTTCCTCTGCCTCGGCATACTCGCTTCGCGGGATATCGCTGATGCTGCCATCGGTAGTTATAACAAGACCAATGGTTGAATGCTCGGTAATAACCTTTTTGGTGCCGATTTCGGCCGCCATATTAAAAGGAACGGGCTCTTCAAACCAAGGTGTCATTACCATTCGCGGCTTATCCTCTTCAATATATCCAAGGGCGCTGGGCACAATGTAACCTACACAGTCAATTAGTCTGACGTTAAAATTCGAGTT
>JAZSBX010000111.1:0-4759 GCA_045602605.1 Acutalibacteraceae bacterium | reverse complement strand
AGTCCCTTTTCATAAAGGCGGACAAACACCTCGTTAACGGCCTTGTTACAGCCCTCATCACGGGTAAACCGTTCTCTTTCCCAGTCGCTGGAGGGACCCATTTTTTTAAGCTGTTCAATGATTCTGCCGCCGTACTGCTTTTTCCACTCCCATGCGCGCTTTAAAAACTCCTCGCGGCCGATGTCCTCTTTTGAAACACCCTCCTCGCGCATTTTTTCAACGATTTTAGCCTCCGTTGCAATGGAAGCGTGGTCGGTGCCGGGGAGCCACAAGGTATCATAACCCTGCATTCTCTTAAAACGGATAAGAATATCCTGCAGGGTGTTGTCAAGAGCGTGTCCCATATGGAGTTGACCAGTAATATTTGGTGGCGGTATAACAATGGTAAAAGGCTCCTTTTCCTTGTCGATAACAGCGTGGAAAAAGTTGCCGTCTAACCAAAATTTATAGGTTCTGTCCTCAACCTCTTTTGGGTCGTAGGTCTTTGCAAGTTCCTTTGCCAATTAAATTCCTCCCAAAGGTGTCTATAGGTTAGAGCAAATATTCGCTCTGCCCTAATGAGTATATCACATTAGACTAATTTGTCAAACATTTCCTTTAATAATAAATTAAATAGTGAGCATTATAATTTTAGTCGATAAGAATTTGCGTTTGGTTATTATCGGCTTGGGTTGCCCCGTGGCTTTAAAAAATGAAGCCGCAGGGCAACTTTTGTTTTTTAAAGGTCCATTTCGGCCTGCTGGGCCTGATTTTTTGCCGGCAACGCGCCTGCGGCAGGCAGGTTTCTGGTGCGGTAGCGATGCTCGTTATCAAGACTTCCCTTTTCATAAACGCTAACAGAATAAACCTTGTGTCCCTTTTTCTGGGTCATTCCTGCAACACCACCGTTATTTTTAGTAGTTTTTGCAGGAATTGCGCCTGAACTTAGTAGCAATTTTCTACCGTTTGTTGAGGAAATGAGGATATCCTTTTCCTCGGTTAAATAAAGAATGGTGTGAATGGGGTATTTTTCGCAGTAAGCGTTTATAAGTTTTTTGCGGTTGGTCTTGGTTTCGTAAGTGCTCATCGGCACCTTGGCAATTCTGCCGTTTTCAAAGACAAAGAGCATATAGCCCTTGTAATCCTTGGTTTCAGCCATATAAATTGCCATTTCGCCATCAATATCAAACTGAAGTTTTGAGGGAATGTAGTCGCCTAGTAGGCTTGCCTTACCATCGGAAAAATCGGTGGCCTTGGATTTGTAAACCTGGCACTTGTCGGTAAAGAAAAGCAGTTCGTAAGCGTTGCTTGCCTCAACCGTTTTTGTAATTTCATCGCCCTCTTTAAGCTTTTGCTCGCCACTCATTCTCAGCGACTGCGGTGTTATCTTCTTAAAGTAACCCTCTTTTGTGAAGAAGAAGGTAACGGGCGAATCGTCAACGATTTCCTCTTCCCTTTCATCCTCATCATTTTCGGGTGTAATAATAGCGGTGCGGCGGGGTTTGCCGTGCTTCTTTATAACGTTTTCAAGCTCGTTTATGATAATTCTGGAAATTTTGGAACGGCTGGATAAAATTCCCTCCATTTCCTCAATGCTCTTTTCAAGATTTTCAATGTCATCAAGGCGCTTTAAAATATATTCGCGGTTCAAATGGCGAAGCTTGATTTCAGCAACATATTCGGCCTGAATTTCATCAATACCAAAGCCTATCATAAGGTTAGGCACAACCTCTTTTTCCTCAGCCGTTTCTCTTACAATTTTAATGGCCTTATCAATGTCCAAAATAATTTTTTGAAGACCCTTTAAAAGGTGAAGCCTGTCCTTGGCCTTGGTCAGGTCAAAATAAACCCTGCGGCGAACACACTCGCGCCTGAAGGCAACCCACTCATCAATAATTTCCTTAACACCCATAACCCTGGGGGAGCCTGCGATAAGAATGTTGAAGTTGCAGGAAAAGTTTTCCTGAAGCGGTGTGTGTTTAAACAGCTTTTTCATAAAGCGGTCGGGGTCAACGCCGCGCTTTAAATCAATGGTAATTTTAAGGCCGTTAAGACCCGTTTCATCACGGATATCGTTGATTTCGGTAATCTTTTTTGCCTTTACAAGTTCAACGACTTTTTCGATAATCGCTTCGCTTGTTGTGGTTGGGGGGATTTCGGTTATATCAATGCAGTTTGCCGATTTATCATAGGTGTAAACGCCGCGGATTTTAAAGCTGCCGCGACCCGTTTCGTAAATCTTTTCAACATCTTCCCTGTTATAAAGCAGTTGGCCTCCAATGGGGAAATCGGGGGCTAAAAGTGTGTCGGCAACGTTTATATCGTTATCCTTGATATATTCAATGGTTGTGCGGCAAACCTCCTCCAAATTAAAGGGACAAATAGAGCTTGCCATACCAACCGCAATACCCGTATTGGCGTTAACCAGAACCGAGGGAAAGGTCACGGGGAAAAGGGTGGGCTCTTTAAGGGTTGCATCATAGTTATCAACGAAGTCAACGGTGTCCTTGTCAATGTCGGCAAAAAGCTCGGCAGAAATTGGGGCAAGCTTTGCCTCGGTGTAACGGGAGGCGGCATAGGCCATATCGCGGGAATAGGCCTTACCGAATGAGCCCTTTGATTTAACGTAAGGGTGCAGCAGCGCCTGATAGCCTTCAGACAGGCGCACCATTGTTTCATAAATCGCGGCATCGCCGTGGGGATTAAGCTGCATTGTACGGCCCACAATGTTCGCCGATTTAATTGTTGAGGAATTCAGCAGTCCCATCATATACATGGTGTAAAGAAGTTTTCTGTGGGAGGGCTTAAAACCGTCAATTTCAGGAATAGCGCGGGAAACAATAACGCTCATTGCA
The DNA here is from genome assembly GCA_045602605.1 of Acutalibacteraceae bacterium. Lineage (GTDB taxonomy): Bacteria > Bacillota > Clostridia > Oscillospirales > Acutalibacteraceae > SIG587. The sequence goes on along the minus strand of JAZSBX010000111.1, from coordinate 1,925 downwards.
TAGGGCATATAGTTGGTTTCCAGCGTTGTAACAATGGGCTGTTCAACGGTGATACCTGCGCCTGCAATGTAGGTTTTATCGGTGTTGGGTGTGATTTGCGGCTTTGCCGCGGCTTTCTTTCTCGGAGCCATTTACTTTTTCTCCTATATTTCTAAAATTAGCTTAAATCAGCATCATCAATGTACATATAACCGTAATCCGCAATGAAATCCTTTCGGCCCTGCAGGTTATCGCCCAGCAGTAAATCAAACATATCGGCGGTTTTTTGCGCCTCTGACGGCATAACCTTAATAAGGCGGCGTGTGGCTGGATTCATTGTGGTAAGGTTCATCATATCGGGTTGGTTTTCACCAAGTCCCTTTGAACGCTGCAGGGTGTATTTCTGACCCTCAATTTTGGCGAGAATTTCGTTTTTCTCGTTCTCATCATAGGCAAAATAGGTCATTTCCTTTGTGTTAATCTCATAAAGGGGTGTTTCGGCAATGTAGACCATTCCCTCGTTTATAAGGGTGGGCATCACGCGGTAAATCATTGTTAAAATCAGCGTTCTAATCTGGAAACCGTCAACATCGGCATCGGTACAAATAATTATCTTGTTCCAACGCAAATTTGAAAGGTTAAAGGTGGATAAATCCTTGTTGGCCTTGGATTTAACCTCAACGCCACAGCCCAGCACCTTGATTAAATCGGTAATGATTTCGCTTTTGAACACCTTGTCATATTCAGCCTTTAAGCAGTTGAGAATTTTACCGCGAACAGGCATAATGGCCTGAAAATCAGGGTCACGGGCAAGCTTACAGGAGCCTAGCGCCGAATCACCCTCAACGATAAAGATTTCCCTTTTTTCAACATCCTTGGTGCGGCAGTCAACGAACTTCTGAATTCTGTCCACCATCGAGTTACTGCTTTGAAGGGTTTTCTTTAAATTAAGGCGTTCCTTTTCACTGCGCTCACGGGAGCGTTTGTTTATGAGAATCTGGTCGGCAATTTTATCGGCCTCGGCCTTGTTTTCAATGAAATAAATTTCAAGCTGATGGCGGATAAACTCGTTCATCGCATCATAGATAAACTTGTTTGTCACCGATTTCTTGGTTTGGTTTTCATAAGAGGCAATTCCCGAAAAACAGTTGGTGACTAAAACTAAACTTTCCTGAACATCGGAAAAGGTTATGCGGCTTTCGTTGTTTTTATATTTGTTGGTTTGCTTAATGTAGTTATCGATTTGATAAACAAAGGCGCTTTTAACCGCCTTGTCGGGGGAGCCGCCGTTTTCAAGCCAGGAGGAGTTGTGATAATATTCAAGAAGCTTGTGCTTGTTTGAAAAGCAGAAAGCCAGATTGATTTTAACGGTGTATTCAGGCCTGTCCTCACGGTCGCGACCCTTTCTTTCGCCACTCCAGAACTGAACCGAGGTGATTTTCTCCTCACCGATATTGCCGTTTAAATATTCGGTAATACCGTCTTTATAAATAAACTCGCTGGTTTCAAAGCGTGAGCCAACCTGCTCGCGGAAAACAAAGAGCAACCCTGCGTTAACAATGGCCTGGCGGCGCAAAGTGTCCTTCAAAAGGTCGGCGGAAATATCAATTTCGGTGAAAACGTCAATGTCGGGGCGCCACTTGATTTTAGTGCCCGTGTCACGGCCCGAATAGGGCTCTTTTTTAAGGCCGCCCACATTGTAGCCCTTTTCAAAATGAAGGTTGTATTTAAAGCCGTCTCGCTTAATTTCAACATCCATATATTCCGAAGCAAACTGAGTTGATGCGAGACCCAAGCCGTTAAGACCTATAGAGTATTCATAGTCGCCGCCGTTGTTGGTATTATATTTTCCTCCGGCATAGAGCGTTTCAAACAAAAGGAAATAGTTATACTGCTGTTCCTTGTTATTGTAATCTACCGGAGCGCCGCGACCAAAGTCCTGCACC
>JAZSBX010000110.1:0-10436 GCA_045602605.1 Acutalibacteraceae bacterium | reverse complement strand
ATCCCCTAAGGATGCATTTAACTACAAAATCGGTATGATTCACCAGCACTTTAAGCTTGTTGACGTCTTTTCCGCCACCGAAAACATAACCCTTGGAATAAACGAGGGCAAATATAAGTTGAGCGAGGTTAAGCGCAAGGTAGTTGAAATCACCCAGCGTTACGGCTTTGTTATCGACCCCGATAAAAAGATTTACGATATGGCGGTTTCCGAAAAGCAAACGGTTGAAATTTTAAAGGTGCTCTACCGTGGCGCCGACATTCTGATTTTAGATGAACCCACCGCCGTTTTAACACCGCAGGAAACCGAAAAGTTGTTTAACGTGCTGCGCCGAATGCGCGAGGACGGCAAATCCATTGTTATCATCACCCACAAAATGCACGAGGTGCTTTCCATTTCCGACCGCGTTGCAATTTTAAGAAAGGGTGAGCACGTGGCAACGGTAAACACCGGTGAGACCAATGAAGGCCAGCTTACCGAACTTATGATGGGCAAAAAGGTTGACCTTAACATTCAGCGAAGCGAGCCTAAGGACTGTGTCGACCGCCTTATTGTTAAAAACGTTACAAGTGTTGATGAAACGGGAAGAAAAGTGCTTGACAACATTTCCTTCACCGCAAAATCGGGTGAAATTCTCGGTATTGCAGGCATTGCGGGCTCGGGTCAAAGAGAACTACTTGAATCCATTGCAGGTCTTCACCATTTAAGCGAGGGCGAACTTATTTACATTGACCCCAAAACAAACGAAAATGAGAACTTAAGAGACAAAACCCCCATTCAGATTCGTGATTTGGGCGTTCGCCTCTCCTTCGTTCCCGAGGATAGACTTGGAATGGGCCTTGTTGGTAATATGGACATTATTGATAATATGATGCTCCGTTCCTATCAAAAGGGAAAATCCGCGTTTTTACAGCGTAAAGAACCCCACGACCTTGCCGACCGCATAATAAAAGACCTTGAGGTTGTTACCCCCAGCGCCACAACACCCGTTCGCCAGCTTTCAGGCGGTAACGTTCAAAAGGTGCTTGTAGGCCGTGAAATTGCATCAGCACCGAGCGTTTTAATGGCGGCTTACCCTGTAAGAGGTCTTGACGTTAACGCATCTTACACCATTTACAACCTTTTAAACCAGCAAAAGGAAAACGGCGTTGCCGTTATCTTCGTTGGTGAGGATTTAGACGTTCTTATAGAACTTTGCGACCGTATTCTTGTTATCAATTCGGGCAAGGTTACAGGCATTGTTGATGGCAGAACTGCCAAAAAGGATGACATTGGCTTTATGATGACCATGTCAACCGAAGAAGAAAAAGAGGAGGCATAAAAATGGAAAAAACCAACAAGAAAATTCGCACTCCCCTTTTCCACATTGCAAAGCGTGAGGCAATGCCGTGGTATTTCGGCGTTATGGTTCGCGCCATTGCCGTTGTTTCAGCCCTCATTGTGGCAGGCGTGCTTGTGGCCGTTTTAACCGGCAAAAACCCCATTCAGGTTTACATTACAATGTTTGACGGCGCCTTCGGTCATTCCGACCGAATTTGGAATATGGGCCAAAAGGTTGCTATTTTACTTGGTATTTCTTTGGCCGTTACCCCCGCCTTTAAAATGAAATTCTGGAACTGCGGCGCCGAAGGTCAGGTTATCATCGGCGGCCTTGCCACCATTTGCGTTATGGTGTTTTTAGGCGGTAAAATTCCAACGCCGCTGCTGCTTGTGGTAATGCTTTTGGCCAGCGTTTTGGCAGGTGTTATCTGGGCGGTTATCCCAGCCGTTTTCAAGGCGATTTTCAACACCAACGAAACCCTGTTCACCCTTATGATGAACTATGTTGCCATTCAGCTTGTGGCCTATTTCTTAAAGCTGGTTGCTAAAGATGGCTCGGGCGTTTTATCCCCTCTGCCGCAGTACGGCTTGCCCGTTATCGGTGGCAAAGCGTTTTTGCTTAACATTTTAATCGTTGCCGCCGTTACCGTTGCGATTTATGTTTATCTTAAATCCAGCAAACAAGGCTATGAAATTTCGGTTGTGGGAGAGAGCGAAAATACCGCCAAATACATTGGCATCAACGTTAAAAAGGTTATCATTCGCACCCTTGTTGTTTCGGGCGCCATTTGCGGTCTTATGGGCCTGCTCATTGTTGGCGGCACCGACCACACCATTAACACCGCCGTTGTTGGTGGCCGCGGCTTTACCGCCATTATGGTTTCCTGGCTGGCTAAATTCAATCCCATTTTTATGGTGCTGACCTCCTTCCTCATCGTTTTCCTGGATGTGGGCTCCGACCAGCTTAACACCGTGTTCGGCATCTCCTCCTCCATTGCGGATATTTTAACGGGAATTATTCTTTTCTTTATCATTGGCTGTGAATTTTTCCTTCGCTACAAAATTGTGTTTAACAAAAGCAGAAAGGAGAATGCCTAATGTCACCTATCGTTAGTTTTATTGTTAGCGCTATCGGTCTTGGAATGACCCTGCTTTACGGCTCCACAGGTGAAACCCTCACCGAAAAATCGGGACACCTAAACCTTGGTATTCCGGGTGTTATGTGTGTTGGCGCCGCCTGCGGCTGTTTTGCCGAATCGGTTTATTTTGCCGCCGTGGGCATTAAAGGCACCGTTCCTGCTTTGGCCGTTCTCATTCCTATTATTGCCACGGTTTTAGGTGGCGCCCTTTGTGGACTGATTTTCAGTTTCTTAACCGTTACCCTTCGCGCCAACCAAAATGTTACGGGACTTGCTCTTACCACCTTCGGCGTTGGCGTTTCGGAATACATTATCGCTCAGGCAGACACCGTTGGACCCTTTGTAAGAGGCAATAAATATTTCAAGGCCTCCCTCCCCTTTGCCGATGACCTTGGCTGGTTCGGTGATATTTTCCTTGGCCACGGAATTTTAATTTATCTTTCCATCGCCATTGCTCTGGCCGTTACCTTTTTCCTTAACCGCACCCGTGTGGGACTGAATCTTCGCGCAGTGGGTGAAAACCCTGCCACGGCCGATGCGGCAGGCATCAACGTTTCTCTCTACCGCTATCTTGCCACCTGCATTGGTTGCGGAATTGCAGGCCTTGGCGGTCTTACCTTTATTATGGACTATTTAAACGGCACCTGGGAATATATGATTGACGACCTCGGCTGGCTTGCCGTGGCTCTGGTTATCTTCACCGTTTGGAAGCCAAATCTCGGCATCATCGGTTCCTTTATTTTCGGCGCCCTTTATGTTGCCAGCAGCTTCTTTGCAAAATACGGTATTTCCCTTTCCGACCAGGAACTTTTCAAAATGCTGCCCTACCTTGTAACGATAATCGTTCTTATTATCACAAGCGCTAAAAGCCGCAAGAAAAATCAGCCCCCTGCAGCGCTGGGACTCCCCTATTTCCGAGAGGAAAGATAAAAACAATAAACCCTCGATGAATAAAATCATCGAGGGTTTTATTTTTTTGCATATTTTATTCCTGCGCCATCGGTCGGTTCATAAGATTACGAACCGCAAGGTTAATGTCCATTCCTTCGTATAAAACGCGGTAGCACTGCTCAACAATGGGCATTGCAACGCCGTTTTCTTTAGCAAGCTCGTAGGCCTGCTTTGTGGCGTAATAGCCCTCAACCGTGCCCACGGTTTTAAGAGCTTCCCCCACCGAAATACCCTTGCCCACCAAATCGCCAAAGCGACAGTTTCGACTGTGTCGGGAGGTGCAGGTAACAATTAAATCGCCGATTCCCGCAAGGCCTAAAAAGGTGTGTTCCTTGGCGCCCATTATAACGCCGAGGCGGGCTATTTCGGCGGCTCCCCTTGTTATAAGCGCGGCCTTGGTGTTGTCTCCAAGACCGATGCCATCGGAAAAGCCTGCGGCAACAGCAATAATATTTTTAAGGGCGCCGCCAAGCTCAACGCCAATAAGGTCATCACTTGTGTAAATGCGAAGAGCCGTGTTAGAAAAAATCTCCTGAACAAATTTAGCGGCAACCGCATTTTTGGATGCGGAAACCAGGGAAGTGGGAATATTAAGAGCAACCTCCTCAGCGTGGGAGGGGCCTGAGAGAACAACCACTTGGGCCTCAGGCAGTTCGCGCTCAATAACCTCGGAAAGGCGGCATTTTGTATCGGCCTCAAAGCCCTTTGCCACATTTACAACAATTCCCTTTTTGCCGATTTCGCGAAGCCTTTTGGCAGTTTGCGCCACCGCAAAGGAGGGGGTTGCAATAATGGTGACATCGGCATCCTTTGAAACCGAAATATCATTTGTGATTATAATTTCTTTAGGCAACTGAACGCCGCGAAGGAGCCTGTCATTCCTGCGGGTTTTGTCAAGGGACTCAACCTCCGCCTCAAAGGGTGACCAAAGGGTAACCTCGTGACCTGTTCGATAAGCCACAAGACCCAGCGCCATACCCCAGCCGCCTGAACCTAAAACAACGATTTTTGCCATAGCTTTTATCCTTTTTTTATTGTAAACTTGTTTTCATTGCCTTTAATTAAACGAACAATGTTGTCTTTGTGTTTAACAAAAACGATAATACCCATTATAACGGCGCAGATTGCCTGCGGCAAAAACAAGGCCGTTTTATCGTAGAACACAAGGCTCATTGTCACAACCACAACGGTTGCCGAAAGGGAACTTACCGACATAATTTTGGTGGTGGGAAGCAAAATTGCAAAAAGCGCAAGGCCGAGTAAAATTGCCACGGGGCAACAAACCGCAAAAATACCAACGCTTATAGCAACGCCTTTGCCGCCCTTAAAACCGAAAAATACGGGAAAAATATGCCCTATCATACAGGCAACGCCGCAAAGGTAGGCGCCGTAAACCGCAAAGAAAACGGGATTTTCGGTGGCGGTGTAAAGGTAGTTGAAAATCTGCTTGCCGATAAAACAAGCCACAAAGCCCTTTAAAGCATCAAAAACAAAGGTTAAAATGCCGGGCAAAGCCCCTGCAGTGCGCATAACGTTTGTCATACCTGCATTGCCGCTGCCCACTTCTCTGATATCCTTTTTTATGAAAGCTTTAGAGAATATAACAGCAAAGTTGATGCTTCCGATAAGGTATGCCAGAATAACGGCGGCAAGCACCAGAATAATATCGGTGTTTATCATAAACTATTTATCTCCTCTTTCCCTTATAACAAAGCGCACGGGCGTGCCCTCAAGTCCAAAGGTGGAACGAATTTGATTTTCAAGATAACGCTGATAGGAAAAATGGAAAAGGTCAGCGCGGTTGCAAAAGCAAACGAAGGTTGGCGGCTTGGTGGAAGCCTGTGTCATATAGTAAATCTTAAGGCGCTTGCCTTTGTCAGAAGGGGGCTGAACTCTGGCAGTAGCATCGGCCAGAATGTCGTTGAGCATTCCCGTTGAAATGCGCATGGTGTTTTGGGAATGAACGTAGGTTATAAGTTCAAAAAGGCGGTCGATTCTCTGCCCCGTTTTTGCCGAAATGAACACAATGGGGGCATAGGGCATAAAGGAAAAATCCTTCATAAGCTTCTTTCGGTAGGAATCCATTGTGGCGCCGTCCTTAGTGACGGCATCCCACTTGTTAACGGCAATAATACAGGCCTTTCCCTGCTCTAAAGCAAGGCCTGCCACCTTGGAATCCTGCTCGGTAAAGCCCTCTGCGCCATCAATCATAATAACGCACACATCAGCGCGCTCAATGGACATCTGCGCCCTTAAAATGCTGTATTTTTCAATTTTATCATCCACTCGGCTTTTGCGGCGGAGTCCTGCGGTGTCGATAAAATTGAATTTACCCCTTTCGTTTTCAACAAAGGTATCAATGGCATCGCGTGTTGTTCCCGCAATGTCCGAAACGATAGAGCGCTCCTCCCCTGCAATTTTGTTAACAAGGGATGATTTTCCTGCATTGGGCTTGCCGATAACGGCAACCTGAATAACCTCATCATCTTCCTCGGCAAAATCGCTGTCGGGAAGGTGTTTAAACACCTCATCCAGCAAATCTCCCGTTCCGTGACCGTGAACCGAGGAAACGGGAATGGGGTCGCCAAGGCCTAAATTATAAAACTCGTAAAACTCCATAGGAGTTTCTCCCACGGTGTCGCACTTGTTAACGCAAAGAACAATGGGCTTCCCGCTTTTCTGAAGCATTGAGGCAATTTCGCTGTCAGCCGCCGTTACGCCGCACTTTAAATCGGTTACGAAAATGATAACCTGCGCCGTGTCAATGGCAAGCTGGGCCTGATGGCGCATTCCCGATAAAATAACATCATCGGTTTTAGGCTCAATGCCGCCTGTGTCAACAAGCATAATTTTTTTGTTTTCCCACTCGGCATCACCGTAAATTCGGTCTCTGGTAACACCGGGGGTGTCATCAACAATAGAAAGGCGCCGGCCTACGAGCTTGTTAAAGAGGGTGGATTTTCCAACATTGGGGCGGCCCACAACCGCAACAATGGGTTTAGACATTTTTCTGCACCTTTCCTGAAATTTTATAAGTTAGCTCATAGCCGTCATTATTAACGGGGGTTATCTTAACACCGAGAGCCTGGCTTAAATCTTTTATATTCATATCATCAAGGAACAAATCATTTTCAAAACGCAGCATACTTGAGGGAATAAACAACTCGCTTCCAAGTTCTTTATCCTTTAACTGCTCTAAAATATCGCCGCCCGTTATAAGGCCGCTGACCGTGATTTGCTCACCGAAAAATTCGTTTTTAATAGGATAAACGTTTACGGTTAAATTATGGCATTTCGCCATTATTTTGTCAACGATTTCCCGAATCAGAGGATAGGCCGAAACACCCGTTGCAACCGAAACACACCTTTTTTCATCGGCTTCCTCCAAATCGCTTATGGCAAGGTCTGCCTCGCTTTTCAAAAGCGACCAAAGGCCTACCCCGTTTTCAAGCTGGAGAAAATCCTCATAAAAATCGGCTTCGGGAATGGGCTTGCCCGATAAAATATAAAACTCATCGGAGGCAAAAACTCTTCTCTGACCTGTTTTTTTCTTTGTTTGCTGGCCGAAATATTCCAAAATTTCAACCGTTTCGGCTGCCCTCTCTTTATCAAAGGGTTTTATCTCGGTAAGACCTTCGCGGTGCTTCGTAAGTCCCACGGGCACAGCCGCAATAGAGCCGATGTTTTCCTTTGCCGTTAAATCGGCAAGGGTTTTTTTTAGCTCCTCGCCATCGTTATAATCAGGGCAAAGCACAAGCTGGCAGTTCATCCCGATTCCTGCCTCGTTCAGACGGTCAATAATGCTGAGCGCCTCTCCTGCGTGCTTGTTTTTCATCATTTGAACTCTAAGCTTTGGGTTTGTTGTGTGCACCGAAATGTTAACGGGAGAAATGTGCATTTTGATTATTCGTGAAATTTCGTGCTCGGTTAAATTGGTAAGGGTTATGTAGTTTCCGAAAAGGAAGGAAAGTCGTGAATCGTCATCCTTAAAATAAAGGCTGTCCCTCATTCCCTTCGGAAGCTGGTCAATGAAACAGAAAATGCACTTGTTTTTGCAGGTGCGCTGTTTATCCATAAGATAGGTTTCGAATTCCAGACCAAGCTCGCTGTCTGCCTTTTTTCTTGCGGTTTTGGTTTTGAGTTTACCCTTCGCATTTAAAAATTCAACCTTAACCTTTGCATCGTTTTGATAAAAACGGTAATCAAGAACGTCAACTATTTTTTGTCCGTTTAAGGAAACGAGGGTGTCCCCCGCTTTAATTCCCAAACGATAAGCAGGCGAGCCCTTTTTAACCTCTTTTATTATAACCGACATTTCCCGTTTCACCCCTTTCAAAAAAAATAGAGAAGGATTGCCTCCCCCTCTATCTCTTGTGCTTTAATAAGATTTAAGCCTCGGTCTTAACAACCTCACGACCGTCATAATGGCCGCAGGCAGCGCAAAGGCGGTGCGGTCTTTTATACTCACCGCAGTTTGAACACTTAACTAAAGTGGGAGCAGTAAGCTTCCAAACGTTAGAACGCCTTTTATCTCTTCTTGCTTTTGAAGTTTTTCTCTTCGGTACTGCCATTTTCAGCACCTCCTTGTTAGATTACATTTACTATATTGTTTTTTAAAAAAATTATTCGGAACAACGGCACTGGCCATCGTTCAGATTTTGTCCGCAATTAAAACAAATACCCTTGCAGTCTTCCTTGCACAAATGCTTCATAGGAACATCGAGGATAACCTCATCGCGGAAAAGCTCTTCAAGATTAAGCTTGTAATCCGGCACGGTTAAAATGCTGTCAGAATCCTCATTTTCAATATGTGTTGCGAGATTTCTCACATAAGAAAAGGAGTTTTGAGCAGTGCACTCCTTGGTGCAACGGTCACAGGGGGCTGTGTAGCTGTAGGAAACACTGACCTCCAGCGTTACAAGACCTGCCTTGTTTTTAACCTGACCGCTGATGTCAACGGGTTGTTTGAGCGGAAATTCACCCGAAAACTCAACATCGCTTAAATCAAGTGAATACGAAATGGGCAAACTCATATTCTCGGTTATAAAAAGTTTTTTTAAATCAAGAATCATAAGCCTTTTCCTCTTTCGTTACAAAGTTCATTATATCTAAAGTGGATATAATTGTCAAGTTTTTTATTTTTAATTTTACCAATAAGGCAAATTAAGCGCCGCTAATCAAAGCGGCGCGTTAATTCTATTTAAGGTTAGCCTTTAAATTTTCAAGCTGAGCGCGAAGTTCTTCGGGCAGTTTGTCGCCGAATTTCTTGTAATGCTCCTCAATTTCCTCGGCCTCTTTTGTCCAGATTTCCTTGTCAACGGTAAGGATATCCTTTAAGGTGTCCATATCCATATCAAGGTCGGTAAGGTCGATATCCTCGGGCTTCGGAACATAACCGATGGCGGTTTCGGTTGCATCAGCATTGCCTTCGCAGCGGTCGATAATCCAGTTAAGAACTCTCATATTATCGCCGAAGCCGGGCCATACGAAATTGCCCTCGTCATCGGTGCGGAACCAGTTAACGTTAAAGATTTTGGGAGCCTTGTCGCCAAGCTTTTTGCCCATTGTGAGCCAGTGACGGAAGTAGTCACCCATATGATAGCCACAGAAAGGAAGCATTGCCATGGGGTCACGGCGAACAACGCCGACTGCGCCGGCTGCTGCGGCTGTGGTTTCAGAAGCCATTGCAGAGCCTATGAACACACCGTTTTCCCAATCCTTTGATTGGTAAACAAGGGGCGCGCACTTTGCGCGGCGACCGCCGAACACGATAGCCGAAATTTTAACGCCCTGACCCTTGTTGAATTCATCGGAAATGCAGGGGCAGTTTTCAGCAGGCGCTGTAAAACGGGAGTTGGGGTGTGCAGCGCAGGTGGATTTGTCAGCCTTGTTGAATTTTGCAGGGTCCCAAGGATTACCCTTCCAGTCAAGGGCATTTTCGGGGAGATTTTTATTAAGGCCTTCCCACCAAACGGTGTTGTCGTTTAAATCAAGAGCAACGTTTGTGAAAATGGTGTTCTTCTTGGTGGACTCAAGAGCGTTGAAATTTGAATGCTCGTTGGTGCCGGGGGCAACACCGAAGAAACCATTTTCGGGGTTGATGGCGTAGAGATAGCCATCGGGGCCTATTCTCATCCAGGAAATGTCATCGCCAACGGTCCAGATTTTGTAACCCTTGTCGCGGAGATATTTCGGGGGAATAAGCATTGCAAGGTTGGTCTTTCCGCAGGCGGAGGGGAATGCGGCGGCGATGTATTTAACCTCGCCCTTGGGGTTCTGCAGGCCTAAAATGAGCATATGCTCTGCCATCCAGCCCTCTTTCCAGCCCTGATAGGAAGCAATACGAAGCGCAAAGCACTTTTTACCGAGTAAAACGTTACCGCCGTAACCTGAGTTCACCGAGATAATGGTGTTATCCTGAGGGAAGTGGCAAATGTAACGGTTTTCGGGGTCAATGTCACAGCGTGAGTGAAGTCCTCTTACCCAGTCGTTGCTGTCACCGAGCACCTCTAAAACCTTGTCGCTGACACGGGTCATAATAAGCATATTAAGAACAACGTAAACCGAGTCGGTTACCTCAATGCCGATTTTAGCAAGAGGTGAGCCGATGGGGCCCATTGAATAAGGAATAACGTACATTGTTCTGCCTTTGTAACTGCCACGGGCAATGTCATAAAGCTTTTTGTACATTTTAGCAGGGTCTTCCCAGTTGTTTGTGGGGCCTGCTTCTTCCTTTGTGGCGGTGCAGATAAAGGTTCTGTCCTCAACGCGGGCAACGTCATTAGGCTTTGTTCTGTGAAGATAACAGCCGGGAAGCTTTTCCTCGTTAAGCTTTTCGAGTTCGCCAAGCTCAACAGCCAGCGCGCGAAGTTCCTCGGTTTGCTCCTCACTGCCGTTAATCCAAACAACCTTATCGGGGGTCAGGAGTTCCTGCATTTCGCCCAGCCATTTAATTACGGTTTCGTTTTTTGTCATTTTCTTTTCTCCTTAAATATTTGTAAAAGAACTGAAATCAGTTCCAAATTT
>JAZSBX010000109.1:0-3540 GCA_045602605.1 Acutalibacteraceae bacterium | reverse complement strand
TTCTGCTTTTTAGCAATCGAGGCGGCAAAGGTGTAGCGGTTACGCGCCTGAGATTCACCTGCAAAGGCGCGCATAAGATTTTCTTTTGTTTTGCTCTCACTAAAGCTTGTTGGCATTTTAATTTCTCCTTTTTGTTTTTTCCTTATTATTTCACGCTTTCGGCGAATTATGCAAAGGGGAAGCAAAAGGGCACCTTGCCGTTTAAATCGGCGCAGTCCATTCGGTGTTCTCTTATATTTTGATTTTCGTAGGTCTTATAGTAATAAGACTTTTTCTCCAAATCATAACCGCAGGTGTAAACGGTGGTAACATATTTATTATCTTGTGTTTTAACGGCACCCCGAGGCACCTGAACGCTGTTTAAAATATGAAAAAGCTCGTTAATGCCTTTGTCCTTTTGGGTAGGCGCAGAGTGGGCCTTTAAAAAGGCTGCGCGCACAAAGCGGGAAGGGGAGGAGTAATCCCCCGGCAGTCCAAGGGCCGCCTGACCGTTTGAATAAACCTTAAGTCCGTAAGCCTTTTCAAAAGCATTTCCACCTTGGGTGTTGCTTAAATTTGCATATCTGCAAAGGTTGTTAATGTGAAAATCAAAGGTTGGGTTATTGGTTAAAACACCTACGGGATTTTCGGTGATGACAATGCCCTTTGCGGTGGGCTCCACGGTGATGGCGCGTTCCTTATCCGCAACGATAAAGTGAAGCTGGGCGTTTGGCAGTTCATTTGAAAAGGCCTCGGCGGTTATATTGGTTTTGTTTATAAGCTCCTCGGCTTCGCCTACGTTTTCAGTTTGCGACAACACCCAGGGAATAAATTTAAACACGGGAATTTGGAAAAGTCTTTCCCGAGCTGTGTCGTAAACGGCGTTGCCCACAAAATTAAGGCATGCCATAGCAAGGCCCTTTTCGTTTACGGCATCATAAAGCAGGGGAAAACTGTCCTTAATAAAGGCAGTTCCCATAACTGCGTGACATTTTGAGGGCTTTTTTTCAAAATTGTAATCAAAATTACGGGGAATAACGCAAAAACACTCCTTATAATGGTAGTGCAGGTCGAGGGTTCTGCCAAAAAAGGCAGAATTTGAGCAATAATGAATAGCAGTGCACATAAATTTTAATCCTTTTTCAATGTATTTTAACCATTTTTATGAAAAAATCCCCTAAAAAATACGCCCTTGTCAATAGTTTTTATGGAAAAAAGCGGCAAAAAAGCATCAGAATTCGCAAAAAGAGACAAAAAGCGGAAAAAGTTTGTGAAAAAAATATAATGAAACGCCAAAAAAATCATTTAAAATAACGAAAAAATTTTTTTACTAACTTTTTTTGGGATAACGGCTTGACTAGGATTTAAAGTTGTTATATAATTTGTATTTGATAATGATGGGGGAATATGCACTTATTTGCAAAATAAAAATGCCTGTATTTTGCAAAAAAGTGCCTGACCCCATCGGTTGTTGCGAAAAAAGAATTCGTAAAAATTTGAAGGAGTGATTCATAACCTATGAAGCCTACAGACATGGTAAAACCTGTACAAATGGGTAAAACCACTCGTATGAGTTTTTCGAAGATTAATGAAGTTATTGACATGCCTGACCTCATTGAAATTCAAAAGAACTCTTACAAATGGTTTGTCGAGGAAGGTTTAAAGGAAGTTTTCCGTGAAATGTCATCTATCACCGACTACACGGGAAATCTTGTTCTTGAGTTCATCGACTACCGCTTGGACGAGCAGCCCAAATACGATGTGAACGAGTGCAAAGCAAGGGACACCACCTATGCCGCACCCCTTCGCGTTAAAACAAGGCTCTTAAACAAGGAAACGGGTGAGATTAAGGAAAGCGAAGTTTTCATGGGCGATTTCCCGCTTATGACCGAATCGGGCACCTTTGTTATCAACGGCGCCGAGCGTGCTATCGTTTCCCAGCTTGTTCGTTCTCCCGGTGTTTATTTTGATGAGAAGATTGAAGAGAAAACAGGTAAAAAACTTTTCTCCTCAACAATCATTCCTAACCGCGGCGCATGGCTTGAATATGAAACCTCACAAAACGAGGTTCTCTATGTTCGCATTGATAAGAACCGCAAACTGCCTCTTACCACACTTATCCGTGCTCTCGGCGTTGCCACTAACGACCAAATCCGTTCGCTTTTTGGTGAGGATGAGCGTCTTAGCGTTACAATGGATGCCGATGAAATCAACAATACAGATGATGCTTTGGTTGAGGTTTATAAAAAGCTTCGCCCAAGTGAGCCTGTAACCGTTGAGGGCGCAAAGACCTATCTTGAGCAGTTGTTCTTTGACGTTCATCGTTACGATATGTCCAGGGTTGGCAGATACAAATATAATAAGAAGCTATCCCTTGCACCCAGAATTATCGGTAAAACACTTGCCCGCCCCGTTGTTTGCCCCTTAACAGGCGAAATCCTCGCAGAGGCAGGCAATAACCTTAACCGCGAAACCGCATTTATGCTCCAGAACAAGGGCGTAAACGAGGTTTATCTTGATGTTATGGACAGCGAAGGCAAGCGCAGTGAAGTTAAGGTTCTGTCAAACGGCATGGTTGACATTAAGAACTTTATCGATTTCGATGTTAAAGCTCTCGGTATTAACGAAGACGTTTCCTTTGCAGTTCTTCGTGACATTCTTGAAAACAATGAGGGAGAAGAGGCTTTAAAAGAGGCTATTGCCGCAAATGCCGACCTTCTTATCCCCAAACACATTACAGTTGATGATATTTTTGCATCCATCAGTTATTTCCTCGGTCTTCCTAAGGAAATCGGTACCATTGATGATATCGACCACCTTGGTAACCGCCGCATTCGTTCGGTAGGAGAACTTTTACAAAACCAGTTCCGCATCGGTTTCACCCGTATGGAACGCGTTATTCGTGAAAAGATGGCTCTTCAGGCATCCGAAACAGAAAGCATCACACCCCAGTCGCTTATTAACATCCGCCCCGTTGTTGCAGCTATTAAGGAGTTCTTTGGTTCGTCACCCCTTTCCCAATTTATGGACCAGACAAACCTTTTATCTGAGCTTACACACAAGCGCCGTTTATCTGCTCTCGGCCCCGGCGGTTTGTCAAGAGACAGAGCATCCTTCGAGGTTCGTGACGTTCACTACACCCACTACGGTCGTATGTGCCCCATCGAAACCCCTGAAGGTCCTAACATCGGTCTTATTTCCTATCTTGCAACCTTTGCAAGAATTAATGAGTATGGCTTCATTGAAACCCCCTTCCGCCGTGTTGATAAGGCAACGGGCAAGGTTCTTGATGAGGTTGTTTATATGACAGCCGATGAGGAAGACGATTATATTGTTGCACAGGCAAACGAACCCTTAACCGAGGAAGGCGCCTTTGCCAACAAGCGCGTTAACACCCGTTATCGTGACCTTTTCCAGGAGGTTGAGGCCGCCCGTGTTGACTTTATGGACGTTTCGCCCAAAATGGTTGTTTCGGTTGCTACCGCAATGATTCCCTTCCTTGAAAATGATGATACCAACCGTGCGCTTATGGGCTCTAACATGCAGAAGCAGGCTGTGCCG
>JAZSBX010000108.1:0-3356 GCA_045602605.1 Acutalibacteraceae bacterium | reverse complement strand
ATTATACCTTATGATGCAAAAAAAATAAAGTATAATTTGTAAATTATACTTTATTGTGATAAAATGAAATTAAGCTCTTTTAAAATCAATGTCGCCCACCGTTGTAATTTGTCCGTTTTTGTGGATAAGAACGGCGGAAAGTCCCTCATCTTTGATAAGTTCTCGGGCTTTTTCACCGCCCGAAAGCAGGCAAACGGTTGACATAATATCGCAGAGCATGGAGCTTTCCCCAATAACGGTAACGCTATCAAGGTCGGTATTTTTCGGATACCCCGTTTTAGAGTCTAAAATATGGTGATACAGCGTGCCGCCTTTAGTAAAGCAACGCTGATAGGTGCCCGATGTCACGGCCGAAAGGTTTTTGATTTTCAGCACCCCCGAAACGCCGCTTTCAAAAGGCTTTTGAATTCCCACCTTTGTGTATTTATCCCCCAGCACGTAAACGTTGCCGCCAAGGTTTATTATGGCATCGGTAACGCCCTTTTCCTTGAAAAACTGACAAAGCTTATCGGCAATGTAGCCCTTGGCAACGCTGCCCAAATCAATGAGTGTTCCCTTTGCGTTAACGCGGTTGCCATCAATTTCAATGTTTTTATAATTAACCCGTTTCACGGCCTCGCTTATATCGGCGGCATCGGGAATAACCTCACTGCTGAAATCCCAAAGAGAGGAAACGGGGGTTACGGTGATGTCATAAAGACCACCCGATTTCTCGCAGTATTTAAGGGCAGTTTTAATGATTAAAACCGTTTCCTCGCTGACCTCAACAAAGCCCTCGGTGTTGTTTATCCTATAAACATCACTTCCCTGCTTTGTTCTCGAAAGCAGGTTTTCATACCCCTCGCAAAGGGTAATTGCCTCAAGCAAAACCTCCCTTTCGCATTTTGCCGTTAAGGTCACGGCGGTGTCGAAAAGCAGGCGGTTAACGGTATTTTCACTTGCCCTGCAACCCGCAAGGGGCAAAAGCAAAGTGACAAGACATAAAGTTAAACACAAAAATTTTTTCATAATGTTATTTTAACCCTAATTTAAACTTTTGTAAAGGAGGAAAAGTAAATGCTCAAAAAAGCCGATATAATTTTAATCGCTTCCCTTGTGATTTTAGCAGTTTTAACCCTCCTTTTCCCCCTTTTAAACAACGATTCGGGTACCGAGGCGGTTATCCTTGTTGACAATCAAGAGGTCTACCGCCTGCCACTAAACCAAAATGCCGAAATAGGCCTTGGAACAAACACCGTAACGGTGGAAAACGGCAAGGTGTATGTTAAAAGCGCCACCTGCCCCGATAAGGTCTGTGTTCATCACACGCCCATAAAGAAAAAAGGCGAAAGTATAATTTGTGTGCCAAACGGCGTTGTCGTGGAGGTGGAGTAGTATGGCAAAAAAGGTATCGCTTTACGCTCTTTTCACAGCCCTTGCCCTCATCTTTTCCTTTGTGGAAAGCCTGTATTCTCTCAATTTCATCGCCCCCGGCATAAAGCTGGGTCTTGCCAACTGTGTGGCACTTTTGTTTGTTTTCAAAGGTGATTTCAAGGGTGCATTTCTCATAAATATTGCCCGAATTTTACTTTCCGCCCTGCTTTTTTCCGCCCCCTCCACACTTATCTTTTCCCTGACCGCAGGGGTTTTATCGCTGGCCCTTTCCTGCCTTGCAGAGAAAACCAAACTGTTTTCCCCCATCGGCGTAGGTGTCACGGGCTCCGTTATGCATAACCTTGTGCAGCTCGCGGTGGCCGCCCTTGTCACCAATACGAAAGGCGTTCTTTTCTACGCCGCTCCGCTGATTATTTCAGGAATTGTTTGCGGAATTTTAACAGGCCTTGCCGCAGGAATTATAGAAAAGAAAATTAAAAAGATAATTTAAAAGAAACCCGCCTTAATTTAGTGCCGCGCCACAACACTTAATAACATTATCAATATGTGCTTTAACGAGAAGAAATAAATAGCATAAAATAAAAAGACAAGTCTCAAGACTTGTCTTTTTATTTTGGAGCTGGTGGACGGACTTGAACCCCCGACCTGCTGATTACAAATCAGCTGCTCTACCAACTGAGCTACACCAGCATATTCAGTTTTTCGCGCCTAATCATAGTATCACAAAAATAGTGTTTTGTCAACAACAAATTATAGATTGCTCGATTTCTTTTAATATGTTATAATAATTAAAAAGTTTTATAAGTCAGGAGCAAAACAATGAATCTTGCTGATTTTAATACTGTGGAAAAACTGTTGACCAGTGCAGGTTTTTCCTTTAAGAAATCGCTCGGTCAAAATTTCATCGTTGACCCCACCGTTTGTCCCGAAATGGCAAGCTTTGCCTGTGATGAAAACACAGGTGCCCTTGAAATCGGCCCGGGCATCGGCGTGCTAACCGCCGAACTAGCCAGAGTGGCAAAAAAGGTTGTATCCATTGAACTTGATGAACGCCTTAAGCCCATTCTCAAAAAAACCCTTGCCGAGTTTGATAACTGTGAGGTGGTTTTCGGCGATGCAATGAAACTTGACCTAAAAGGTCTTATTGCCGAAAAATTTGCCGATTGCGACCGCGTTGTGGTTTGCGCTAACCTGCCTTATTACATAACTTCTCCCATTATAATGGGGTTGCTTGAAGCTAAACTCCCCCTTGACAGTATTGTTGTAATGGTGCAAAAGGAAGCGGGTGAACGCCTTTGCGCAAAGGTGGGCTCAAGGGACGCGGGCGCCGTTACGGTTGCCGCCAATTACTATGCCGAAAGCGAAATTTTGTTCCAAGTGGGCAGAGATTCATTTATGCCGCCGCCAAAGGTAGACAGCGTTGTTATTAAACTTAAAATAAGAGAAAACCCACCCGTTGAGGTTAATAACGAGGCAAATTTCTTTAAACTCATAAAAGCCTGCTTTGCACAACGCCGCAAAACCCTTTCCAACACCGTTTCAAATTCCCTTGGAATTGATAAAGGGGAAATCGGCGCGGCTCTTCAAAAACTAGGTCTTTCTCCCACTGTCCGTTCCGAGCAATTGACAATGGAAGAACTGGCCGAGCTTTGTAACGAACTGTTTTAAAGGAAATATATTATTATACTGTAGGGGCGAACAATGTTCGCCCGTTTTTGATATAACGATGTTGACCTTACGGTCAAATGATGTTTGCGATTACACTGCAAAACGATACCCAGTCCCTTTCGGACACAAACAAAAAAACCTCATTGGTAAATTACCAATGAGTTTTTTTGGGTTCGCACCCTAAAAACTGAACAAAGACTGAAATCAAACATAAAGAGGAATCGAAATTTTTAAAGGTCAAGCCCTCGGTCTATTAGTACCGCCTAGCTGAACGTATCACTACGCTTACACATGCGGCCTATCAACCCGGTAGT
>JAZSBX010000107.1:0-4148 GCA_045602605.1 Acutalibacteraceae bacterium | reverse complement strand
GCCGTTTTAAAGGGCGTTGATATGCTGCCTGACGGCCCTGATTTAAACCAGCTTGAGGAAATTTTTAAAACCGATAAAAAGGTGAGATTTTTCTACACCATTCCCAATTTCCAAAACCCCACGGGCCTTACAATGTCGCTGGAAAAAAGAAAAGCGGTTTATAATCTGGCCGTTAAATATAATATTCCCGTTTTGGAGGATAACCCTTACGGCGACACCCGTTTTGAAGGGGAGGAGTTGCCCTGCATTAAGTCCTTTGATGAACAGGGCCTTGTGGTTTATGCAGGCACCTTCTCAAAGGTTTTATCCCCGGGAATGCGCGTTGGCTTTATGATTGGTCACGGCACCCTTGTGGATAAGGTCGTTGCCCTAAAGCAAACTCAAGATGTTCACACAAACATTCTTTCTCAAAAAATCGCCTATGAATTTATGACAAAGTGTGATTATGAAGCGCACCTTGAAATGCTTAAAGGCATTTACCGCAGAAAAGCGGCGCTTTGCCTTAGCGAGTTTGATAAATATTTTAGCGGCAAAATTGCTAGAACCACCCCTGAGGGCGGTCTGTTTGCTTGGTGCACGCTTCCCGAAAGCGTTGATATGCTTTCCTTCGTAAGCGAGGCACTTAAATTAAAGGTTGCCGTTGTTCCCGGCACCGCATTCTTGCCCGATGAATCGGCAAAGTGCAGTTGTTTTAGAATTAATTATTCAACTCCCAGCGATGAGCAAATCGTTTTGGGTATGAAAAAATTAGCACAGGCAGGAGAAAAATTTAAATGGTAGAAAATGCTGCAGAAAACAAAAAAAGAGTATTAAGCGCCATTCAGCCCAGTGGAATGCTGACCTTGGGAAATTATTTAGGCGCTCTTAAAAATTGGATTAAAATGCAGGATGAGTTTGAATGCACCTTTGCCGTTGCCGACCTGCACACAATAACCGTAAGGCAGGAGCCTGCAAAGCTTCGCGCACAGATTTATTCCACCTGCGCACTGCTTTTGAGCTTGGGTCTTGACCCCGAAAAATCTACAATGTTTGTCCAGTCCCACGTGGCGGCGCACTCACAGCTTTCCTGGCTTCTTTCCTGCTACACACAGTTTGGTGAGCTGTCCAGGATGACACAGTTTAAGGAGAAATCCCAGCGCCACGCCGATAACGTTAACGCAGGCCTTTTCACATACCCCGTTTTAATGGCGGCCGATATTCTTCTTCACCAGCCTGATTTTGTTCCCGTTGGCGCCGACCAGAAGCAGCACCTTGAAATTGCCCGTGATATAGCCAACCGCTTCAACGGGGTTTACGGCAACGTGTTCACGGTGCCCGAGCCCTACATTCCCAAAATCGGCGCACGTGTAATGTCCCTTCAGGAGCCCACCAAAAAAATGTCGAAATCCGATGAAAACGTGAACTCCTGGGTTGCAATTCTCGATAGCAAGGATGACATTATAAGAAAATTCAAGCGCGCCGTTACCGATAGCGAGGCCAGGGTTTGCATCGGCGAAGAAAAGCACGGCATTAACAATCTTATGGGCATTTATTCCGCCGTCACAGGCAAGAGTCTTGATGAAATCACAAAGGAATTTGACGGCAAGGGCTATGGCGAGTTTAAACTTGTCGTAGGCGAGGCCGTTGCCGATGAACTTGCCCCCGTTAAGGCAAGGTATGATGAACTGATTGCCGACAAAAAGGCCCTTGAGGAAATCTATAAAAACGGCGCCCAAAAGGCTTCCTACGTAGCCAATAAAACACTTTACAAGGCAATGAAAAAGGTCGGTTTTGTGTTATGATTTTTCCTCTTATTTCAAATGAGAGAATAGGTGAAACGGTAAAGAATTTTGTTAAGACCAACCACTTTCCTCACGCAATTTTAATTGAGGGCGAGGCAGGTCTCGGCAAAAGAACGCTGTGCTCCTTTCTTGCCGCCGCCGCAGTTTGCGAAGGGGGAGAGGATGCCCCCTGCGGGCAGTGCAGGGGTTGCCAAATGCTAAAGGCAGGCACCCACCCCGATGTCAGCGTTACCACTTTGCAGGACAAGAAAAAATCCATTACCGTTGCACAAATAAGGCAGGCGAGAGCAGATGCTTTTATAAAGCCCCAAAGCTCCCTTCGCCGAGTTATGATAATTGAGCAGGCGCACACCTTAAACGAGCAGTCTCAAAACGCGCTTTTAAAGGTGCTTGAGGAGCCACCGGGACAAACGGTGTTTATTCTCCTTGCCGAAAATAAATCGGCGCTGCTTCAAACGGTGCTCAGCCGTTGTGTTACCTTGAGTCTTACCGCACCCCCAGCCGATGCAGCCGCCGCTTTTCTCAAAAAGCAAAACCCTAAGGCGGATGATGAGGCAATTCGCACCGCGCTTTGCGCCGCAAGGAACAATATTGGCAGGGCAGGGGCGCTGCTCAAAAAGAAATCCTTTTCCAAGGCCTACACCGCCGCCGAGGAATTTTTGGAGATTTATATGGGCGGTGGCAGGAAATACGACCTGCTCAAAATCACGGTAAGAATGGATAAGGACAGGGCCCTCGCTAACGAGTTTTTAAAGGAGCTTAAATTTGCGGTTAACTTAAAGCTGCGAAACAGTGTAAATAATAGGGCCACCCTTTCAAAACTTGTTCAACTTAATGATTTAATAACACAAAAATCCCCGTTACTTACTACAAACATAAATTTAGCGCTGTTTTTCAGCGGCTTTGTAAGTTGTTTATAATTTTTCAAAAAGGTGATAAAGATGACAGAAATTTTATTTAACAAAGAAAGAAATGAAAGAGCAGTTTCAAATTTCGGTAACCCTTACCGATTTTTAAAGCTTGCACAAAAAGCCGAGCGAGGGGAAGAGATTACTTTTGTTACCATCGGCGGCTCTATCACAACAAGCTGCAACGCATCCTGCTTTGAAAATCATTATGGCAGCCTTATTGAAAAATGGCTTAAAGAAAAATTCCCCAGTGCAAAAATCAAGTTTGTTTCGGCAGGTATTGGCGCAACAGGTTCCCTTGTTGGCGTTCATCGACTTGACCGTGATGTTCTTTGCCACAATCCCGACTTTGTTTTGGTTGAATTTTCGGTTAATGATGGTTTAAACGGCTTTGCTGCGGAAGAATATTATGATAACCTTATTTATAAGATTTTAAACTTCAAAACCTCTCCTGCAGTTCTTTGCGTGGGCATGGTTGATGAAAACGGCGGCAGTGCACAGGAAAGTCATTTAAAGGTTGCAAAACACTATGACATTCCTTATTTAAGCTATAAGGATGCCGTTTGGCAGGATTTGGAAAAGGGAACGCTTAAGTGGTCAACCCTTTCAAATGACGGCGTTCATCCTATTGATGCAGGGCATAAACTTGTTGCTGATTTGGTTAACGACTGCCTCCAAAAATCAATGGAAATGAACATCGCCGATTTCAGCGATATCAAATGCGACAAACCTTTCACCAACCTTAAATATCAAAATGCAAAAATTTATCACGCAGGCCAGCTTGAACCCAGCGATATTGGTTGTTTCACCACCGAGGACATTGTGGTTAACGAGGTAAGGGGCGTTTGGGTGGCAAACACCAACGGCCGGCCCTTAAAATTTGAGTTTGAAAATGTGTCCAACATTTTCCTTTCTTTCGAGCGCACCAACAAAGGCAACGGCGGCAAAGCGGTGGCTGATGTAAACGGTGTAAAAACCGAAATGGATTCTGATTTCTCAGGCGGATGGGGCGTTTATTACAACAGCACAAAAGTTTACGAAAGCGAAACCCCGAGTAGCGTTACTTTAACCATTACTCCCGATTTAGAGCAGGGCAAACATTTTGCCCTTGTGGGAATTTTAGTTTCTTAATTTTAAACTTGGAGGCATTTATGACTGAAGTTGTTTCGGTAAAATTTAAAGAGGATGGCAGGGCCTACTATTTCAACCCCGGCTCGGTTAAGTTTGAATTAGGTCAAACGGTTATCGTTGAAACCGCCCGTGGGGATGAGTGCGGCACTGTGTGTGAAGCCAACCGCCAGGTTAGCGATGACCTTATTGTTAAACCCCTTAAAAAGGTTTTAAGGCTTGCAACCAAAAAGGATTTGCAAAAGGTGGAGGAAAACCGCAAAAAAGAAAAGGAAGCCTTTGAGTTTTGTGAGAAAAAGGTAATTGAAAGAAACCTTGATATGAAACTTGT
>JAZSBX010000106.1:0-22915 GCA_045602605.1 Acutalibacteraceae bacterium | reverse complement strand
AACATTAAGGTTGTTTTCGAAGAAACGCTGAATGGTGAACAGTGTTTCCTGGTCAAGGCTTTCAATAGAGCCGCGCTTGAACACCTCGCGCAAAAAGGTTTCGCAAAGAGTGGTGGGAAGCTGATAAATAAGGCGGGCAATACCAAGATTATCGTAGCAAACAATAGTCTTGTCGGTATCGAACACCTTACCTACCTCAAGGGCAGTTTGCGCCTCTTTAAAAGAGCGTGCCAAATCCTTAAGGTTGTCCACCGTTGTTCCAACGCCGATAACAACATGGGTGTAAAACTCGCCCGATAATGTGTCGGCAATGGTGGCGGCAAGATTTTCAATGTGCTTTGACTCAATGTCGCGCTTGGTTTCTTTAATAAGCGCAATATCGGTTTCGTTGATGCTGATAACAAAATCTTTGGTTTTATCGGGGAAAAGATTTTGAACAATGTCATAAACCGAAATATCGCTGGGCTCGGTTGCGCGAATTAAAATTGCGGTGTGGGAAACATCGTTGTTGAAATAAAGTTCCCTTGCCTTTAAATAAATATCACCGGGCAAAATGTTATCAAGAATAATGTTCTTGATGAAATTGCTGCGGTCATACTTATCATCATAATAAAACTTAATGTTGGCAAAAGCAACTGTTAAAATATTACAGTATTTTTCAGCCAGCAAATCGGTGCCCTCAACGAACACCATATAACTGCTTCCCTGATTTGCTGCAATAACCTTACAGGTGTAATTTTCAAACTGAAAACTTTCTGTGCCAATTGCGGCAATAGAAGCATCAACACCAAAGGTTTCCCCGATTTTGCCAAGCTCACTGCAGGCAATAACGGTAAAGGTGCTGTCTAAAACACCAAAGGTTTTATCAACAGCATCCTTCATTTGATGAATCACAGGTTGGAATAAACGATTTGACATTTGCCATTCTCCTCACAAATGTGGTTTTACGCAAAAAGCGCCTTTTAAAGGCATCATATAAAATGCCCAAAATATCACAAATATATTTTACACAATAATTATATATATTTCAAGGGTTATTTGTCAAAAAAAGAAAAAATGTTACAAAAAAGTTACAATTACTCCCCTGTTTTTACCAATGTCTTAATTATTTGTTAAAGCGGCAAAAAATTTCGAGTATGTTTTGTTATTTGGAAAGTTCACAACCTTTGGGTTAGCAGAGCTTTTTCTTAAGGTCATTATTGTTGCGGCAGTGGTATCGTAATCCACGCCGTTGGCCTCACCTAAAGCCAATAAAACCTTCTCGGAAAAACAATAGTATTCTTCCTTGTTGTAATTTAAATCTTTACACCTTGCAAAAAAGGTTTTAACGTTTTCATCGTTTGCCATTAACCCATCGGTTTCGGCATCATATAGGTCGGCAGGCACTATAATCCTATCCTGCGTCAGATTCAAAAATCCGTCTACCAAATGCATATTTTGGGGTAATACGGGTTTGTCAAGCATCAGAAAAGCCTGAAGTTCGGGATAACGGTTTGTGGCCCTGCAAGGTGTTATTAACGAACCATACCTGCAGTACAGTTTTTTGCCCGAATTTATTTTGAAATAATTGTATGATAAAATAAACATATCGTCACCCTTAATGCTTTGGAAAACAATATAAATAATGTTCGGCTCTAAATGCATCGGCGTTCCGTATAGGATTTTTTCGAAGGAATCCCCCTTTTGGTCAAAGGTTTTCAAATGCAGCTGAGCCTGAGCCGAGTTGTTGGTTGTGGCGCTGATTGACAGCACAAAATTGTCAATTTTATTGCAGTCCTGCGTGTTTCGGCAATAGCCGTAATAGGTGCCCATAAACGACTCATCTTTAACGGGGTGGCAATCAGAAGAATTCCAAATTTTCGTGTAATTGTCTTCATATTTTTCGGTCATTCCAACCTCGCCTAAATAAATATAATTCAGGTCTACGGTTCGGTATTCGGCGCAAAAAGCGGTAACCAAATCGGCGCTTAACGTTTTATTGTTTTTGCTTAATGTATCGTTAATGGTTCCAACGGGAATTCCTAAATCTATGGAAATTTCATTGATGGTTTTGCCCTCTGCCCTCATATAATCGTTGAAGGCATTTCTGAATCTCTCTTTAGCTTGTTCTTTTCTTTTAACAACCTTTTCGCCTTTAGTTGTATTCATAGCCATAACAAACACCTCTCTTATGCTCTGAATTTATTTTAATTGAAAATGTTGCCGAAGTCAATCGTTATATTTGGAAAACCGTAAATATAAACGGAAAAAATGGTTGAAAAACGGAAATCCGATTTGTATAATTAAATTAAGAAAGCTTTCGAATTTCAACTTTTGCAGTAAAGAAGGAATTAAAATGAGCCGACATAATGAGAAATTACATTTAAGCAAGTATCTTGTTGCCGAACCACATTCTGAATACATATTCAAGGTGGATTATACCGTTATTTTCACAAACGAGGAAAAGAACATAACGAAACAAATAGTTGATAAAGACGGAAATATCCCCGATTTTCCCGGTGTTGAATACACCGATAAGCTAAAGGAAGAACTAGGCAAAAGAGTTATAAAGCCTGTCGTTAAATACGAAGCCGTGTTTGAGAAGGTTAATGATGATAAAATTATAATGGTATGGACGGTAAGGCCTGACGGCAGATATTGGATGGATTCCTGGGGCTTCGGTGCCGAGGATTACGAATCCCTTTCGCTTTATACATACATTGACTCAAACGGTAATTTCACAATGCCGTTTAGGCTTTACAGCATAGGCTATGAAATTTACACAGATTATCGGTTAAAAAAACAAATTATTTAAGGGTGGTTTTATGAAGGTGATTTTTATTGATTTTGACGGTGTATTAAACACCGAAAAATATGTTTGCAGTCAAGCCGAATTCGGTTTGATAATTGACCCATCTAAAATGGCTTTATTAAAAGAAATGGCCGCCGCAACAAACGCGCACATAGTTTTGTCAACCTCTTGGCGCGAGCACTGGGACAAGGAGCCTCAAAACTGTGACGATACAGGAATTGAAATTAACGGTATTTTTAAGCAGTATGGTTTACATATTCTCGATAAAACGCCGATTTTAAACTGTCGCCGTGAGGATGAAATTGCCGCCTGGCTTAAAAACAATCCACAGATTACTAACTTTGTTGTGTTGGATGACAGGTTTTTAGACTCGGAGCTCATACGAGGGCATTTTGTAAAAACCTCGGGTTATTCAAGAGGATTAGATGAAATATCTGTCCAAAAGGCAATCGAAATATTAAACGGTTAAGTTAAATGGTTAAGAGGTGATTTTATGATACAAACAGCGTTATTTAATACTATTCTCAAAAGGGCCGACCAGGTGCGAAACGAGTTCGGTTGCGAGCATCTGGCAGCTTCTCATATTGCCGTGGCTGTTGCTGATTTTTGCGCAGTGAGATATACGGGTTTTACGCCCAAAGAATTACAGTGTTCGGCTCGTTTTGAGGAAGAACGACTGCGATACATATTTTCTAAGGTGATAAAATTGGCCTCGTATTTAAGGATGAGTTTATCTCACAATACAAGGGATGGCGTTGAGGAGGCCTTTAATACCGAATGTTGTCAGCGAATTGCCCTTTTGCGCAAAACCGATTTGCTGACTGCCGACATTTTGTTTTTATGCGCATTAAAGGAACTAAAAAAACCATATAAAGCGGCGGTTAGAAATATCGTATCAGACGACAGCATTATCATTGCTTTACTCGATGCCGATAAAAACGTATATGATTACGTTATTGATAAAATAGATGCTATATGTTGTGAACTAAAGCAAAAATCGGATGAAGCTAAAGCGATAAGGGACTGGAAGCCTGCGGCAAAATTTGCCGAATCGGAAGAACTGTTAAAACAGTTATTTAATAATATCAGCGCAGGTTACGAAAATAACGTTTTACACATTACAATCCCCCGCCTTTTAAGAGAAACCGATTTAAAATTAAGCATTTATAAGGTAGAGGACTGCTACGTTGTGCACGATAACGGGTGTGCCGCTGAATGTCTTTTAAAACGAATTGATAATATTAAAGCCCAAAAAGTTTTAGATTTAATATGGGGTAAATCAAACTTAAAGGATAACAAAATCTTTACGGAGTTTACTCAAATCAATTCGATTTTATATTTCATTCAAGAAGTGATTTTAACGGCAAACGCCGATTTGTATTATGAATATTTTAAAGAAGAAACCTATGGGCGCCGCCGTTACATTGAGCCTTGTGATACTCTCATAAGCCAACAACGGGCGAAGGAATTTGATGCAACTGCTTTTCTTGATGCTTTAAAGGATACCGTAAAAGCATCTTATGATGAAAACAAGGGACTTTTTCTGCGCTTTGACTCTAAATATTGCCATTGCAGTTATGGAATTAAGGTGCTGATTGAGACCCTTGATGACGGAACCCTTCGATTCAGCGATGCCTACAAAAACAAGCAGTACGAAACAGGTGAAATGCTTGAAGCATTTTATTTTAGCAGCCGCGAAGAATACGATGCTATGTATTATGAGGTTATGGGAAAACTGTCAAGCCCCTTTGGTATGAAAATTGATATGAATTCGAGCATTATTTTCCCTGAATATAACGGCCGTCAGCATAATCACAAAAACCCGTACATGCTTTCCTCCGCCAAAAATTGGTCAAGAGATTTTTACGGCTTTTTAAACGGCGCCGTCTTAATCTCGGTTGTTGCCGACCGTATAAATTATGAAAAAATAAGGGAATGGTAAAATGAATAACAAAAAGAAATTATTTGTCATTTCGGATGTTCACGGACATTTTACTCTATTAAAGGAAGCGCTTGATAAAGCAGGATTTGATAATGATAACCCTGAACATTTTCTTATTTGTTGCGGCGATTATTTTGATAGAGGCAGAGAAAATTTTGAAGTGCTGAAATTCTTTGAAAGATTAAAACACAAGGTTTTACTCCGAGGAAATCACGAAGACCTTTTACTGAAGCTTTTACAAACGGGCAAGGTTCTCCCCCACAACTATATCAACGGAACCATGCAAACTTTAACCGATTTTTTCGGAAAATACTCCATTGACCCCATAGATGATTCCATAGATTTTTCGGGTAAGACACGGACGGTGGACAGGGTTTGTGATTTTATCGGTGAAACGATAAATTATTTTGAAACCGAAACTTATGTCTTTGTTCACGGCTGGTTGCCCGAAAACATAAAAACCTCCCCGCAACTTCAAAAAGCCGATAATAAAGCCTTTGAACAAGCGCGATGGATAAAATGGACCGAAAGGTATAACGGCGAAAGACCGCTTGATGATAAAACGCTGGTTTGCGGCCACGTTCCCACCGTTTATGCAAATAAGTTCGATAAAAACCGTCATAAAAATAACTGTGAAATTTTTTATGGAAACGGTATAATTGCTATAGATGCAGGAACATTCGATACAAAACAAGTAAATGTGCTTGTAATAGAGGATAATTTGGTAGAGTGATAAATTATGCTTGGTGCGATTATTGGAGATATTGTAGGCTCGGTTTATGAGTTCGAGTCGGATAAGACAAAAAATTTTGAACTATTTACCGAAAAAAGCAGGCTTACGGATGACAGTTTGATGACCGTTGCCGTAGGTTGCGCTTGTGCAAAAGCAAATTTGGGTAATGAAGAAGACTTTAAATCCTGGGTTGTTTACTATATGCGCAAAATCGGGCGCGAGTTTCCATCCGCCGGATATGGGTATCACTTTTTTAGATGGATTAAAGACGATTCTATGGGCGCTTACAACAGTTTTGGTAATGGCACGGCTATGCGTGTTTCCCCCGTGGCTTGGGTGGCAAAAAGCCTTGAAGAAACTGAGAAACTTGCAAAATGGAGTGCAGAAGTAACACATAATCATCCGGAGGGTGTAAAGGGTGCGCAGGCAGTGGCGGCGGCCATTCACCTTGCGAGAGTGGGAAAAACAAAATCCGAAATTAAAGAATACATTGAAAAGAATTATTATGCACTCAATTTTACACTTGATGAAATACGCCCGACTTATGAATTTGACGTAACCTGTCAAGGCAGCGTTCCCCAGGCAATTCAGTGCTTTTTGGAGTCTACGGATTTTGAGGATGCGATAAGAAATGCGGTTTCACTCGGTGGAGATGGCGACACCCAAGCCGCAATAGCGGGAGCAATAGCCGAGGCACATTACGGTATACCCGAAAAAATCAGGGTGGCCGCAATGAGGAAAATAAAAAATGCTGTTGAGCCTTACTTTTTTACGGCAGTTGAATTTATAAATAGACAAAAAGGTTGACCTTTAAAAGGTCAACCTTTTTGTTTGTTTATTATCTGTTCATCATTAATATATGCCGCCTGAATTCGTTTAGGCCTGTTCATCATAAAACATAACAACATATCCCCTTTTGAAAGCAGGCACTCGGCATCGCACGAGTCTATAATTGCCCGCGATTCCATAGCATTTTTGGTTGATAGAGCAATTCTTGTAGGGATGTTTGCCTTTATAATTCCTGTTATGTTTTTAGGGGTTAATTCATTTGTTGAAAGTACAAGATGAACGCCTGTCATTCTTCCTATTTGGGCGAGTCTGCTGATTACCACCTCGAAATCACGCCCTTTGTAAGCGGTAAGATACGAAAACTCATCAACAAAAGCCACAATTTTAGGCAATTTGTTTCGAGCCTTATCGTTATAGGCATCAATATTCCTGATAGAATATTCAGCGAATAATTTAATACGATTTTCACATTCTTTAAAAAGATTGTTTAAAGCTTCAATGGCCGCATAATCTTCACAAATTACGGGTGATAACAAATGTTTTGTTTTTTCAAAAATTTCAAGTTCATCTTTTTTTGGGGCAATTAGTAATAGTTTTAATTCCGAAGGAGAATTGCTTAAGATAAGACTGCAAATTATACTTTTTAAAAGGGTGGTCTTGCCCGAACACGACTGCCCGCCAACCAGGAGATGCGGCGCCCTTGAAAGAGAAAAGCACACTTTTTCATTGGAAAAGCCCTTTCCCAAAACAACGCGCAGTTCATTTGCCGAGGCTCCAATACCCTCGGCATCAAAAACCTCGTCAAACTCAACGAATTTTTCGGTTTTGTTTGGCACCTCAACGGCAAAAGCCGTTTTGTCGGGCACGGGACAAATAATTCTAACCTTCGGCGCCGATAGCATAAGAGAAACATCATCCCGAAGCATAGTGATTTTAGAAACCTTTGTGTCGGGTGACAGTGAGAATTCATATCTCGATACTCTCGGTCCCTCGGCTACACCTATAAATTCACCTGTTTTCACGCCGAACCGTGAATAGATATCAACAATTTGTTCAGCAGTTTCCTTTTGATGGGAGAAAATTTCAAAAGCACTTTTATTGTAACTCAAGCTTACACCTGCCCTTTAAAATTTTTGCTGTTTTTTCTTTATGTCGTATCCCAACTTAATAATAAGTTTAATTGTTTCAAGGGCTGTGTTCCTGTCGTACTCTTTTTCGCTTTCGGGGAGTTCATTATAAGGAACAAGGCAGGGTGTTTCCTTTTTTGCATCGTCACGAACCTTTCCATAGGTCCAACCACCCTTGATGCGGCCCTCAGCCCAAACATCATGAACGTTTTCAGCTATTTTTTCGGTAAGCTCTTTAAGTTCATCAGGCAAACTGATTTTTGATGTGTCGGCTGGTTTTGGAAAATACATATCAGTCATCTCCGTTCATTTCTTTGGCGGTTGCCAAAATGCAGGGAATTTTTCTTACAATTTCCTCGTCATAAAATTTAAATCTTTTCTTTTTGCCATAGGCTTCGTTGAAGGTGCTTTGAAGCTTATCAAGCGACTCCCAATCGGTTATGCAGGGATGAAGCATAGCGCCCTCATCCTTGTGCTCTTTCGTGAATTTGGAATACAGCATCATCTCATCAATGGTTGCTCTATCATAACCTTCGCTTAACATAAAGGCATTCCATCTGTCGTGTTCATTAAATACAAGGCGGTCGAAAAGCCCTTTCTCCTCTTTTAGCTGTTTAGCAAAAACAGCAATGTTTTCATCGGTTAAAATATCCTTACCAGTGTTTTTAATGGCTTCACACATACAAAGCTTTGCAGGTATGTGCAAAGCTGCAGCCATAGAGGACCTGCGGTCATATTCGCTTGTTTTAAAGTCTCTGTAAACCTCTTTGTATTCCTTACTGCTTTCATCCACGCCCAACCGTTCCCAATAGGCTAAATGCACGGCAAAGGCCATATTTTCAAGCTCCGAATTAAACAGTGTTGTGTTGGAAAAAATTGATTCGGTTGTGCCGAAAAGATTAATGTTTCGGTTCTTAATGAAATCGGCAGCGTTAAAGTAGGGACTCGTTTTAGCTTCAGACCTTACGCGGGTGAAAATTTCAGGCATATTCTCATCATTAAATTCCCTGCTTTTTCTAAAGGTCTTATAAATATCATCGGAAACCGAAAGATTAAGCTGGTCATCACCCATAGCAACAACAACATAGGTTGCATCTGCGCTGTTACCTGCTTTTAGTAACTTATCCTGGAAATCCAGAGTATTGACGTCTGCCTCAATAAAGTCAATTTTCTTTTCTTTTTTAAGCCCCGGGCACTGTCTGTAAAATTCCTGTTTTATCTTTTCGGCATCTTTATCGTAAACCCTGATTTTGAGGCTGTAACCGTCAATTTGGCCTGCCCAATACACGGTTTTAAGCATACGCATACCTGTTCTGCCGCAACCGATTATGGCAACGGAGATGTTTTTGCCGTTACCCTTTGTGTCGTAAAGCGGGTGCTTATAAATAAGATAATTGCAAAACAGCGCTATTTCATCAATGCAACGAAGCTCAAGCCTTGTGTTTTCATTCCTTTTGGTTTTCAAAACACTTTCCAAAAATTTTACGCCGGTTCCGCTTTCAATAAACGTGTTAACAATAATTTTTGATTTTTTAGAATCATAAAGCCCGGTAATAAGGGCTTCTGCAAGCTTTAGATTTTCATCCTCTTCGTTGTTAATAAGGCAAAATTCGTATGCCTTAATACCTCTTTTAATCTTCAGTTCCTCACAGGGCTTGTAAAGCAAAACAGCGCCCAGCTCTTTTGCCTTTGTCACTAATGCCTTATCCACATTTTTTACATTGCAAAAGACCAATTTCTTTTTATTCTCACTTTTTGAGATTCCTTTAGCTAATGCAAGTGAATTTTCATTGATTTGTGAAAAAACATAGCATTTGGGGGAAAGTGAAAAGAAATAACGGATTTTTTCACCTGTGTCACCCACAAAAGATAAAATCAGGCTGGAAGCCAAAATCGGCGCCAAAGCAAACATAACATAATTTAAACAAATATAGATTATTTTAAGCGCGCCGTTAAGCTCAATGGTTTCAAGTTGAGCAATATCCTGTCTGCCACCCAAAGCTTTGAAGCTGTAAAGCAAGGAAGAAAGAATTGAATAAAGAATAGAGTTTTCAACGTTTTTCCCCTCTTTAACCCATTCGGTGGGTAAAACCATAAGGAAGGTTGAAAACAAAACTCCTAGCAAAATGCAGGAAATCCACTTGCTCATATCGTTTCGGTTTTTAATTGCAAAGCCTAAACTAACGATTAAAATCACCGTAGCAATTAAAACACAAATAAGGTCATACATTTTTTATCCTCCTCTTTATTTGAGATTTAACGCCTTTATTTCATCCTTGGGAATTTGCGCAAGCACATCAGGGTCTAAAACGCTGCCCTCAACAACATCGCTGCTTTTCCCCGAAGGCAAGGTAACGGTTCCTGAAATAAACCTATCGCCCATAAAGGTACCGCTGTACACTATTTTGCTTACCTCGGTAAGCACACCTTCGCCATAGAAACAGTTTTGCTTCCACTCGCCATCGTAGACAGCGCCAACCTTAAAGATTTGAACACCTCTTCCCGAGCGTTCTCCTTTAACCCAGTCACCTTCATATTTTCCTATCTCATCGGTAAGAGTACCCTTTCCGTGGTAAATGCCTTCCTCGTTTTGTTCACCGACATAATGAGGCATTTCTGCCGCTAATTTAAACGCCCAGGAAAACCACTTGCTCTTTGTGATGTCATATTTGCCGTCTTTCCAATATCCCTTGGTTTTCTTTTCCTTGAAAATTCCGGGGCGGTAAAGAATGCCCTCGCCGTTAAAGGTGTCGTTAGCCCATTGGCCCTCGTAGCGAACTCCGCCGACATAGTATTCTATACCTTGACCGCATTTTTTGCCGTCAACCCACTCACCTTCGTATTTTTGGCAAAAATCACTGTTTTCGGGATAGGTGTAGATTCCCTTGCCGTGGAATTTACCGTCTTT
Organism: Acutalibacteraceae bacterium; assembly: GCA_045602605.1. Classification (GTDB taxonomy): domain Bacteria; phylum Bacillota; class Clostridia; order Oscillospirales; family Acutalibacteraceae; genus SIG587. Next base: position 12,625 of record JAZSBX010000106.1, on the reverse strand, counting down.
CCAGTCACCTTCGTAAACCTCGCCATTTTTAAATTTCATAATGCCGAAGCCCAAAAGTTTATCATCAACAAAATCTCCCTCGTAATAATCCCATTTCTCATCTCCAGCATAGGTGTATTTTCCTTTTCCGTTAAATTTTCCGTTTTTAACTTCGCCGAAATAAACCCTGCCACTTGTGTATTTTATGGTACCAAAGCCATTCCACTCATCATCGTTTTCAAAGGTGCCTTCGTAAACCGAACCGTCTTTATAAAGCATTTTGCCCTGTCCGTTTTTCTTATCTTTTGCCCATTGTCCCTCGTAAAACTCGCGGAGGTTGTCAGCCGAGTAGGTAAATTTGCCATTGCCGTGATAATCATTATCCAGCCACTCCCCCTCATAGAAAGCGCCGCTTTTAAACCTCATTATTCCAAACCCGTTTTTTTTGCTGTTTTTCCAGTCCCCTTCATAATAATCGATGTTTGACTTTTCAGAATAGGTTATCTTGCCCTTACCGTTATAACGATTATCCACCCACTCGCCTACATAATTTTCTCCATCTTTAAAGCGCATAGTGCCAAAACCGTTTTTCTTGTCATTTATCCAATCTCCATCATAGTAATCAATATGTGAAGACTCTTCATAGCACAGCTTACCCTTGCCGTGATAATTGTTATTAAGCCATTGACCGGTGTAAATTTGACCGTCTTTATATTTCATCACACCAAAACCATTTATCTTGTCATTCACCCAATCGCCATCGTAATAATCCTTTTTTGCTGATTTTGAATAAATGAGCTTACCTTTGCCGTGATAATCATTATTCAGCCATTCTCCGACATAGATTTCACCATCTCTAAACTTGAAGGTTCCGAAGCCGTTTCTGTTTCCATCAACCCATTCGCCTTCATAGTAATCCCATTTTTCATTTTCGGCATAGGTGTATTTTCCTTTTCCGTTGTACTTACCTTCCTTTATATCGCCGTGGTACACCCTGCCGTTTGTGTATTTAATGGTGCCAAAGCCTTCTTGCTGATTACCGTCTTTCCAAAGGCCCTCAAAGAACGAGCCATCCTTGTAGGTCATTTTTCCCTGACCGTTTTTCTTATCTTCGCGCCACTCGCCTTCATAAAAATCTCTGTTCGTTTCTTTGGTATATGTATATTTGCCTTTGCCGTTAAAGCGATTGTTTTCCCATTCTCCTTCGTAGGTGTCGCCGTCTTTGAATCTCATAAAACCGCGGCCGTTGCGTTTGTTATTACGCCACTCGCCCTCGTAAAAATCTCTGTTATCGGTTGGAGAAAAAACCATCTTTCCGTTTCCGTGATAGTTATCATCAAGCCACTCACCGGTGTAACTTTCACCATCCTTGAACTTCATCACACCGAAGCCGCATTTTTTATCGTTTTTCCACTGGCCCTCATAAAACTCAACGTTTGAGGACTCCCTGTAAACAAATTTACCTTTGCCGTGATATTGATTTTTTATCCATTCGCCCGTGTAGGTTTCACCATTTTTGAATCTGAATGTGCCAAAGCCCGTTTTCCGGTTATCCTCCCAGTCGCCCTCATAAAAATCATATTTTGAGCCTTCGGAATAAATCAGTTTTCCTTTGCCGAAGTAGGAGCCTTCTTTCATATAACCCTCGTAAACCGAGCCATCGGTAAATTTAAGCACGCCGAAGCCGGTGAGCATGCCATCAACAAACTCACCTTCATAATAATCCCAGGTTTCATTTTCGGCATATTTAAACCTTCCTTTTCCGTTTACCTTGCCGTTTTTAAACTCACCGAAATATACTCTGCCGTTTGTATATTGAATGGTACCAAAGCCCTCCTTGCGTTCGCCTCTTTCCCAAACGCCTTCCCAGCTTTTTCCATTTTTATAAACTAAAGTTCCGTTTCCGCAAAAAGCGTTGTTTATAAATTCTCCTTCATAATAATCTTCCGTTTTTTCCCGCGGATAAAAAAGTTTTCCCTTGCCGTGCTTTTCGGAGGCAACCATTTCGCCTTCGTAAACATAACCGTCACTCTGGGTATAGACAAAATAGCCCGTGATTTTTCCATCGGTCATATTTCCTTCATAGCGGTCGCCGTTTTTAAACTTAAGCACACAGTTTCCGTTTGCCTTGTGGTTGGCGAACTCGCCCTCTAAATACTCACGGGTATCACCCTCGGAATAAACGAGTTTGCCCTTACCGTGATATTTATTATCCTTCCACTCACCGTGATATACCTGGCCGTTTTCATATTTACAAATGCCGTAGCCGTTGCGTTTTCCGTTAAGCATTTCGCCGTTATATTCACCAATCAGCGAAGCATCATCACCCGTTAAATCGATAACGTTGAAATTTCTTCTTATTTGAACCAGCAGTTTTTCCATATAACCCTTTGAAGCAAAGGGAATGTATGTAGCCTTATCTCTGAAGGCGTTTAACAGGAAATCCTTGAATGTTTCATCGCCGTTCTCGAAGAAACTTTCACATTCGGCAGAACTGACAAAATTATCTTCAATCATGGCCGAAGGGTTTTTTTCGGATAAATTAACGCAAAAATAGTTTTTAGGGGCTTCGTTTGCGCAAATCGCCGCATTTTTTCCAAGGGTTGTAAGTATCTCCTTATAAATAGAATCGCTGCCGAAAAAATTTTCACTTAAATAGAAAACAACACCGCTGCAATGAGGGTCGCTGATTTTTTTATATACCTCATCATCCCAGTCATAACCTGCTGTCAGTTCCGCATCATACCAAAAACGAACGCCCGCTTCATACATTGCGGCCAAATCGTGATAAACCTTTTTGTAATCCTTATGGGAGTAACTTATAAAAATATAGTTTTGATGCTCGGCGCATTTAGGCACGGGCACCATATCGCAATCTGTGATTGCAGATGATTTTTTTAAGCTTTTTTGATATTTTAAATAATTAAACTCCACTGAAAAAGCCCCCTTTGGTAATTGTTGTGAGAATAGATGATTTGCCTTTTGCCGTAACCTCTTTTTTGAACTAATTTTCCCTTTCAAACCACTCTTTTGCCCTTTTTACGGGTTTCGTGCTGCGGTTTAAGTATTCTTGCCACTCGGGTGTAACCGATTCCCAGGTTGTTTGCATAAAACCAAGCAGATGTTCATCTGAAACGTTTTCCTTGCAATATTTAACAAGTTTTTCAAAATTATCATCAAAATATTCAATACTGCCTGTGGGAATTTGGTCGAAACCTGCCTCATTGAGTATATCGAAGGGCCTTACGCGCATTTCATTTTCGGGAGAAAGTCCTTCTTTACCGAATTCGTCAAAATAATACCAAACGCACTGAATAATGTGTTTAGGACATTTCTTTATAAATTCCTGCGGTTTATGACGGGCATAGTCGGACCACATAATTGTTCTTGCGCCATTTGCGCGAACGCACTCATCAAAAAACTCAAGGTCATGCCACCATAAATCGTTTTGGCGGATGGTCACATAATCATATTGCTTTTGATTTTCATACAGCTCTTCATCAAAACCAATGTGCATATATTCGGCTTTAAAAAGTTTACACACTTCATCGATTATATCTTTGCAAACCTGATAATATGTAGGCGTGGAAACCATACGGGAATAAATTCCAAGCCACTCATCGTGACAGGTGGAAAAGTTTAGTTTGGGTATAACCTGAATTCCCATACTATTTAGTTTTGAAATTTCAGCAGCCATTTGCTTATGTGTCCAAGCACCTTCACAGGAAATTTCGGGGTGTGATTCATACTCCAATGCTTCGCCTATGTCAAGAAAAACGGTGTTTATACCGCTTTCCTTTATGTGCGCGAGATATTCATTCCACACCGCTTTATCAAAACGAATTTTATGCGATGCGGGAGATTTCCAAAGTTTATTTTCATCCTGAGCGCTGTAGTTACCCTCTTCATACCAAAAATTAGTTCCGAAATGTACCAGCGTGCCCCAAATCTTATTCTCCAAAGGTGTGCCCCCTTTTTTATATCAATTAAAATATATCATATTAAAATTATTATTGCAACCGCTTTAGTCAAAAAAACACCCCGCCAAGACAATGCTAGGCGGGGGTTGATTTTGTAATATTAAAGCTTATTTCATGCTGTTTTCATAAGCCTGAATCATTTTCTTAACCATCTGGCCACCGATAGAACCTGCCTGCTTTGCAGTAAGGTCACCGTTGTAGCCCTGCTTAAGGCTTACGCCAACCTCGTTAGCAGCCTCCATCTTAAAACGGTTGAGTGCTTCACGTGCTTCGGGTACTACGTTCATCTTTTTTCACTCCTTTAAAACATTTTTTTGCGTTTGCTTTATTATTGTGTGGAATGAAAAAAAGATTATCAGTGGTAATTTTCACATATTTTTTTGTAATTTTTTGTCTTAAAAACAATTTCTAACTTGTAAAATATGCTTTAGGCTTTTGGCTTTCTGGCGGTGAAATCAAGACAGGAATTAAAGGATGCGGTTTCAAAGGCATAGTTATTTTCAACGTTAAGACCTTGTTTTTTGAGGAAAACATCCTTTAAAATCTGGTCGCACCACCAAGGATTTTTAACAAAAACTGGGCCTAAACAGTTGGTGAAAACAAGGTTTTTATAAACCGCGCCTTCACTGCCGTTTTTATTGTTTCCGTGGCCGTAAATAACGGTTCCGAGGGGGTTTTCGGCCTCAATATCAACCATTTGAATTTGGGAGCCGAAAATCTCTGTTTTTGTGTTGTTTATGCGGAAATGCAGGTCATCACCGTAAACGTATTTTCTTTCTTTCGCCGTTGCATCGAGGAGATGGAGGCCCTCAAAAACCGAGCCGTCTTCCCTTTCAAGTTTTTTTGCAAAAAGCATGCCCGTTGTGCCAACGGCAACAAGGTGACCGCCGCTTTCAACGAAATCCTTAAGGTCTTCTATTTGCTCGGCAAGCTTTTCCTTAATTAAACCAAGGGTTTTGATTTCACCCGGCATAAAAAGGAATAAATCATACTTTTTAAAATCAATTTTCTCTTTCAAAGAATCAATGCGGTGAATTTTAACATTAAGACCCAACGCCATGCCTCGCATTTCAAAGGCCTGCACACTGCCGCGCTCACCGTGAAGATTAAGTAAATCTGGATACATCCAAGCGATGTTAATTGTTTTTGACATTATTCATTCCCCCCTGCCGCAAAATATTCCTTTAATTTTTTATAGGGTTTCATTCCCGTAAGGAAATAAATATTGTCGGTTTTGGTTTTTTCAAGCTCATTTAAAACAAGTGACAAATCCTCAGTATCAAGCACGGTGATTTTATCGGCATCGGCCCCTGCATATCGAATGCGGTTGGCGGTGTCGTAGCTTACGGTTGAGGAGAATACAACGTAGCGCTCAACGGGAGTTTTTGCAATGGGCTGAAAATCGCAGTCAAAGAAATAGAAGGTGTTGGAATAGTGTGGGAGAAAATCCTTGACCTCGTACATACCCATAAAAATTGCCTTTTCACCCTTATCCTCGGCAATGGTGTCAAGAGCAGACTGCAGCGTTTCGGGATTTTCCTGTTTCATTCGAAGATAATGAATGTTTTTGCCCTTATAGGTCAGTTTTTCACGCCTTTCGGCAGGATTTGAAAAGGTTTTAAAGCCCAAAGCTATTTTCTCATCCTCAACCTTTAAATTGCGGCAAACGGCAATACACATTGCATAGTTATAAATGTAAAACGGTGTGTTATAAGTAATATCCCATTTTTTGCCGCTTTCGGTGAAATATTTTTCATCGAAATTAACCTCACTAATCGTAACATCGGGGGTTTTACTTGTGGAATGGTCACAGTTCGTGCAGTGGAAAACGCCAATGTTTGCAAGGTTAAAATTATCGTATTTAATGGGGTTAGAGCATTTGGGGCAAGGCAGAGTTACATCGTAAAAATCGCCTTTAGTGTATGTTTTGCAGTTTTCATTAACCGAGAAATAAAGGCTTGTCCCTGCTCTATCCTCAAGGGCTTTACTGCGAGGCTCGTGGTTATTAAGATAAAGGGTCATATCAGAGCCGATGGCCTGTTCAAATTTTCTGTAAATAAAATCGGGGTCGCCGTTTCGCTGCACCTGGTCCTTTTGCAGGTTGGTGATGCCCATATGACCTGCAGGCAGCACCTTGCGAATGGCAAGGAGACTTCTTTCATCAATTTCCAGCACAAGATATTCCTTATTAAATTTTCCCAAAAGGCTTGAATTCTTAATAAGGGTGGTGGCAACACCCGTCATCATATTAGCGCCCTCTAAATTTGAGGCAACCCTTTTCCCTGCTGTTTTAAGGGTGTGCGCCAAAAGATTTGTGGTGGTTGATTTACCGTTGGTTCCTGTGACAAAAACAGTTTTTTTATAGTCAATACCCTTAAAGTGCTTAACAAAATCGGGCATCATTTTCACGGCAATTTTGCCCGAATAGTTGGTGCCGCGGTTTTTATCAATGATGCTGACAATGACCGCCATCATTTTTGAAAGCCACAAGGTGATTAAAAATTTCATTTAGGTTTCCCCTCTCCCCAAAAACTATCTTTTAATAAATCTCATAACTACAGGGTGAAGCCTGTAAAGATAAATTTGCGCAAATTTTGAAAGGCAAATGTCATACATTAAGAACACAAAATTGGCGGCAAGCACCAAAATTGCAATACCGAAAACGCCGAATATTGTCACGAAATTATCGGTTATGCCGAAAACATTCGCAAAAATCAAATAGATTAACAAAAGCGCCGCATTAAAGCATAAAAACTTTAAAAAATATTCCGTTACACGGCTTTTAAGGTGTTCAAAAATCGCCTTTAAAATGGGATAAAATCCCAAAAAGCAGACATAGAGCAGTTTTGCCTCGCTTTCGGCCAGCAAAAAGGCTATCACTGCCGATGCGGCATAGGTCAAAAAGGCGTAGCCCTTGCCCGATTCAATTAAGGCAATCATAACAAAGATGCCGGCTATTGCAGGCACACCGTAGGTGAGATACGGAAAGTAGGCTGCAAGCATTGTCACCGAGGCCAAGGCGGCGAGCATTGCACAAAGTGTAATTTTCCCTGTTTGTTTCATCTTTTGCCTCACTAACAGCAGGGTATTAAATCCCCGCCCATACATTCACAGCAACAATCGGCGCAAATAAGATTTGAGCAACAGTCACAGGCGCTCATTCCGCCCATATTAGGCGCGCTGCGGTAAGGGTTATTGAAGTTACCCCCTGCGCTTCGCTGAACGCGATTCATTGCCTCTCTGTATTCAGGATTCATTGGGTCCATTCGGCAGGCGGTTGCAAAATTAGTGTAGGCATTATCAAACCAGCCGCGTTTGTAAAGCACGGTGCCGTTTAAGAAATACCACTCGGCATCCCTGCGTTCGGGCGGCACGCCGTCAAGAATTTCCTGGGCTTCCTCAAGGCGGTTATTTGTTATAAGACTGCGCACATCTGAAAAATTAGAATTTGCCCTGTAATAATTCCCACCGGGTGATGATTTACGCCTGCGGCGTTCGTTCATAATGCCATCGTAGGCCTCGTTGATTTCCTTCATCTTTTCCGCCGCCAAATCGGAAAGCGGATTATCGGCATAGTTATCGGGATGATACTTTTTAGCCATCTCCTTATAAGCCGCCTTAACCTCATCATCAGTAGCGTTTTTGCTTATTCCGAGAATGCTGTAATAGTCTTTCATTTGCTTTTCTCCTTATTGACCTTTGAAAAAACCTCTTTTGAGGTTTCCTCAAGGCCAAGATAAATTATATTTCCTAAAATATCCTTAAATTTAAAAATTTCAAGCAATTCAAAAGCACGCTGTGCTTCCGCCGCCGAAAGATTAACTGCCTGTCTTGCCAAATCAAGCATTTGCTGCTTTGTGCAACCGCTAAAGGGGTTGTACGAGCCGTTTTTTAAATCGTTTTCAAAATCGTTTACTGCATCGATGATATAAATATACCTTCCCATACAGTAACCAAGGCGCCTTAAAATCCGCCCGCTTGCTGAATCTTTTGCCAAAAGAGCAAAGATTTTACCCAGAGCTTTTGCCGTTGGGTCGGCCGCGGCATCAATATTAAACTTGTTTTGTTTTTCAAACCCTGTTTGCTCGGAAATGTAATCGCAAATAATCATTTCCAATTCAGGGTGAGTTTTGGCGGCTTTTTTATGGGCAGATGAATAGACCACTTTTGCAATTTTTGCGCCTAGTTTTTTTATGCCCTTTTCATCCTGCGCGTTATCATCAAGCTTATAATAAAGCATTATCATTGCCGCTGCCGAGGAAACGTTAAAGCCAACCGATAAATCGGTACAATAATTGCACTTTTTAAAGGGGTTAAAGGCGCAATGCTTTCGGCAAAGCTCAAAACAGCCTTCACTTAATGAAAGTTCCAAAAGGGATAGAAAGGTAAAATCATAGTTAAGGGTAAGTCGGGATAAAATCCCGTAATCCTTGCCCAGCTTTTTACAAAGCGAGCAATAAATCGCTTTGTACATTTCAAATTCCTTAACCCGCATTTCGGGTTTATACGCGCGAATGTAACCGAACAAGGTTTTCCCTCCCCTTGTCTTTATTTTATCAGTTTTTTGCTTTTAATGGTTAATAATGTGTAAACTTACAGCAACTTTTTAAGAAACTGACCTGTGTAGGAGTCTTTACACTCGGCCACCTGCTCGGGCGTGCCTGCGGCCACAACGGTGCCGCCCTTATCGCCGCCTTCGGGGCCTAAATCAATAATATGGTCGGCAATTTTAATCACATCAAGGTTGTGTTCAATAACGAGAACGGTGTTGCCCGCATCAACAAGTCGGTTCAAAACCTCAATTAACATATGCACATCATAGGAATGAAGGCCCGTGGTGGGCTCATCAAGGATATAAATGGTCTTGCCTGTACTTCTTTTTGAAAGTTCGGTGGCAAGCTTAACGCGTTGCGCCTCGCCGCCCGAAAGGGTTGTTGCAGGCTGACCGATTTTAATATAACCAAGGCCCACGTCAAAAAGGGTTTGCAGTTTTCGCTGAATTTTCGGGATGGCGCTGAAAAACTCCAGCCCCTCCTCAACCGTCATTTCAAGAACATCGTAAATACTCTTACCCTTATACTTAACACTTAAGGTTTCTCGGTTATAACGCGCGCCGCCGCAAACCTCACAAGGCACATAAATATCGGGCAAAAAGTGCATTTCAATTTTGATAATTCCGTCACCCTGACAGGCTTCACAGCGACCGCCCTTAACGTTAAAGGAAAATCGACCTGCATTAAAACCCTTTGCCTTTGCATCCTTGGTTTGGGCATAAAGCTCGCGGATATCGTTAAAAACACCCGTGTAGGTGGCAGGGTTTGAACGGGGCGTTCTGCCAATGGGCGACTGGACAATGTTAATAACCTTGTCAAGATGCTCATAGCCCGTTATTTCTTTAAATTTACCCGGGAAGGTCTTTGCGCGGTTAAGTTCGCCGGATAAAAACTTCTGCAAAATTTCATTTATAAGTGAACTTTTTCCCGACCCCGAAACACCCGTTACGCAAACGAACTTTCCGAGGGGGATTTTAACGTTAACGTTTTTAAGATTGTTTTCTGCGGCGCCTTTAATAACAAGATGCTTGCCGCTTCCCTTTCTTCGTTTTTCGGGCACCGCAATTTTTCTCCTGCCAAAAAGATAATCGGAAGTAAGTGATTCTTTGCAGTGTTCCATTTCTGCAACAGTACCCGAATAAACCACGTTGCCGCCGTGAATACCAGCACCCGGGCCAATGTCAAGAACGTGGTCGGCCGCGCGAATGGTATCCTCATCGTGTTCAACAACGATTAAGGTGTTTCCCAAATCCCTCAAATGCTTAAGGGTGTCAATAAGTTTTTCATTGTCCCTTTGATGTAGGCCGATGCTGGGTTCATCAAGAATATAAAGCACACCCATAAGGGATGAGCCGATTTGAGTTGCTAAACGAATTCGCTGACTCTCTCCACCCGAGAGCGTTCCCGCAGTTCTTGAGAGGGTTAAATAGTCAAGCCCCACGCTTTTAAGGAAGTTAAGGCGACTTTTAATTTCCTTGATAATGGGCTCGGCCACCTTTGATTTAAAGGTGTCAAAATGAAGCGTATCGAGAAAATCAATGAGAGAAACCACCGAAAGTTCACAAATATCGTGGATATTTTTGCCGCCAACGGTGACAGCCAGCGCCTCCTTTTTAAGGCGCGTGCCGCCGCAATCGGGACAGTCGGATTCGCACATATAACTTTCGATTTCGTTTCTTGAATATTCACTCTTTGTATCTCTGTAGCGCCGTTCAAGGTTGTTGACAACACCCTCGAAATCCGAATAATAGGTTCCGCCGCCCCAATGAGCGCTTTTTTCAAGTTTGATTTTCACGCCCTTTGTGCCGAAAAGAACGGCATCCTTTGCCTCATCAGACAAATCCTTAAAGGGTGTGTTTATGTCAAAGCCATAATGGTTTGCAAGGCCCTCAAAATACATTTTTGCAATGGTTGTGCCATCGGGATAAAACCAGGAATTAACCCCCCAGCCCGATGCTCTTATAGCGCCATCCAAAAGGGGTTTTGTTTCATCGTTTATAATAAGTTTTGTGTCAACCTTCATAAATTTTCCAATACCCGTACAGGTGGGGCAAGCGCCCACGGGGCTGTTAAAGGAAAAGAGGGTAGGGGTAATTTCGGGAAGCGAAATGTTGTGCTCATCACAGGCATAGTTTTGCGAAAAAACAAGTTCTTCCCCGCCCATAACATCAACTAAAATTATACCGCCCGTAAGGGTTGCCGCAGTATCAACGCTTCCTGCAAGGCGGCTTTTAATCTCGTTTTTCACCACAAGGCGGTCAACGATTATTTCAATGTAGTGTTTTTTGTTTTTATCAAGTTTGATTTCCTCCGAAAGGTCGTAGATGTTTCCGTCAATGCGCACACGGACATAACCCGAGCGCCTGGCGGCATCGAGTTCCTTAACGTATTCACCCTTTCGGCCCCTTACAATGGGCGCCATAACCTGAATTTTGGTGCCTTCAGGCAGTTTTAAAACGCTGTCAACAATTTGGTCGGTGGTTTGCTGCGAAATTTCCTTGCCGCAAATCGGGCAATGAGGTGTGCCAACGCGGGCATAAAGCAAACGGAGATAGTCATAAATTTCGGTGATGGTTCCAACGGTGGAACGGGGGTTTTTTGAGGTGGTCTTTTGGTCAATGGAAATGGCGGGAGAAAGCCCCTCAATGCTGTCAACATCGGGTTTTTCCATCTGCCCCAAAAACATTCTGGCATAGGAAGAAAGGGATTCAACGTATCGCCGCTGTCCCTCTGCATAAATCGTATCAAAGGCAAGGGAACTTTTGCCCGACCCCGAAAGGCCCGTGAAAACCACAAGCTTGTCCCTTGGAATTTCCACGTTGGCATTTTTTAAGTTGTTGGCCCTTGCGCCTTTTATGATGATTTTATCGTTTGCCATTTTCAACCTCAAAAAAAGAAAATTGTTCGGATTATATTTTTTGCATAGCAATATATATTATTCTATAAATTTTTATTATAAAAGTCAATACAAAACAAAAAACAAAGGCTTGGGAGTTTCCAAACCTTTGTTATTCGCCTTTGAGTTTTTTAATTTTGTCACGTAGCATTGCGGCGTGCTCAAATTCAAGCATTTTTGCCGCCTGCCTCATTTCGTTTGTAAGCAGTTTAATAAGTCTTTCCTTTTCGCCCTTTGACATTTTATCGGGTGATTTTTTAGACTTATCGGCAACGCCCATATCAATAATTTCGTGAACGTTTTTGATGATTGTTTTTGGAATTATGCCGTGCTTTTCGTTATATTCAATCTGAATTTTGCGGCGGCGCTCGGTCTCTAAAATTGCGCGCTCCATTGAATCGGTAACGGTGTCGGCGTACATTATAACTTGGCTTTCGCTGTTTCGAGCAGCTCTGCCTACCGTTTGAATAAGTGAGGTGGTGCTTCTGAGGAAGCCCTCTTTATCGGCATCAAGAATAGCCACTAAAGACACCTCGGGAATGTCAAGACCTTCCCTTAACAGGTTAATTCCCACAAGCACGTCAAATTCACCAAGGCGCAAATCGCGGACAATCTGCATTCGCTCCATTGTGTCAATGTCGTGGTGCATATATTTAACCTTAATGCCAAGGTTAAATAGGTATTCGGTTAAATCCTCCGCCATTTTTTTGGTTAAGGTGGTAACCAAAACCCTCTGTTTTTTCTCGGCGCGGGCGTTGATTTCGCTGACTAAATCATCAATTTGGCCGTTTGTTTCACGAACCGAAATGGGCGGGTCTAAAAGACCTGTGGGGCGAATAACCTGCTGGACGGTTTGAGCCGATTTATTCAGTTCAAATTCCCCGGGTGTTGCCGAAACGAACACCGCCTGATTTATGTGAGAATAAAATTCCTCAAAATTCAGTGGGCGGTTATCAAAAGCCGAAGGCAGGCGGAAACCGTATTCTACAAGGTTTTCTTTTCGCGCCCTGTCACCGCCGTACATTCCCCTGACTTGAGGAAGAGTTACGTGGCTTTCATCCACAAAAAGTACAAAATCATCGGGAAAATAATCAAGCAGCGTTGTGGGGGTGCTTCCCCTTTTTCTGCCCGAAAGCACCGCGGAATAGTTTTCAATGCCCTTGCAGGTGCCGATTTCCTTTAACATTTCAATGTCATATTCGGTTCTTTGGCGAATT
>JAZSBX010000105.1:0-26139 GCA_045602605.1 Acutalibacteraceae bacterium | reverse complement strand
GGTTTTCTTTATAATATGGTGAGAATTATCGTTGGCACCTCCCTTGATGCCTCAAACGGTAAACTAAATGAAAAGGAACTGGAAAGAATTTTTGAGCTCCCGCGAGATGAAATTGGAATGACCGTTCCCGCAAAGGGACTGTTTTTAGAAAAGGTCTTATACTAAATTAAAATTTTACTGATAGAAGGTGAAAAAGGTGCCTGATTACAGAAAGAAAAATGTTAGGCGTGCTACAAGAAGGTCTAAAAGCCGTGTTAAAGACATTGAAATGAAGAAAAAGCACAGTGAAAAACAGGAAACTCCCGAAGGGGAGGGCAGCAGGCTGCGCGTTGTTAAAGGAAACAAGAAAAAAAGGCAGGCTGTTACCCGTGCTGTTTTTGTCTCGGTTGCTGTTGCTGTCGTAATACTTATAACCGCAAACTTTTTGCTTCCCACGGGAATTGGGGATTTTATCACCGGTGTTAAATATTCTTTAAGCAGTGGGGAATACCCTGTTTCTCTCGTTGGAGGAGATTCCTTGCTGTCTGAAAAGCAGGGAAGTCTTATTTACACTCTTACCGATACAAACCTCGAGGTTTATTCCTTGGGTGGAAAAAATGCTTTAAGTTCTGCCCACGGTTTTTCTTCCCCTGTTATGAAAACCTCGCCCACAAGAGCTGTGGTTTATGAGCAAGGTGGAAAGGGTCTTAAGCTTTATGGTATGGATAAACTTATCCTTTCGGAAAGCTATGATGATAATATCATATCGGCAGGCCTATCCCGTTCGGGCGCCTATGCCGTTGCCACCACCTCAAAGGATTTTGCTTCAAGGGTTACGGTTTATTCAAAAAATTCAAAGATGCTCTTTGAATGGAGCAGTTCGGTTGAGATTGTAAGCGATGTGGCGCTGTCACCAATGGGAAATAAGCTGGCAGTTTCTGTTTTCAGCAGTCAAAACGGGCAGTACATTTCAAAGGTTTATATTTTCGGCTTCAATTCGGCAACGCCGCTTCACACAACGGAGTATCAGGGAAAACTGATTTATTCTATCAGCGCCCGTTCCAATTCGGGAATTTTCTGTGTTTATAACGGCGGTATGGATTTTATAAGCTGGGGTAGGTTTAAGGAAAGCAAATTTACCACCGATTATGAGGTTCGTATGTACCGCGGTACTAATAATATTTGCGCTCTTGCAAGTTCAAGAAGCAATGATAAAAAGGATACGAAAATCACCGCATTTTCTAGCGGCGGCAAACAGCTTTTTGAAATTAGCTGGAAGCAGAGTATTACCGATTTTGCCGTTATGGGCGATAAAATTTTAATATTGAGTGACACAAGCGTTTATTTGCTTGATAAAAACGGTAACATTCTTAAAAAGGGTGATGCCGGCTTCGGCGGTGTTTCGGTGCAGGCCGTATCAACCGAAAAGGCTGTGGTTGTAACCGATAACTCGCTTATAAGCGTTGGGCTTAACGCAATTAAATAAAGAGGGAATAAAAATGCCGATTTGTTTTGAACAAAAACTGAAAAAGAGTTTAGAACAGGGTCACCTTCAGGGTGTCTACCTGTTTTTCGGCGATGATTTATATCTTAAAAACCTTTATCTTAATAAAATTATTACTGCGGCAAACGTGAAGGATGATATTTTTAATCTCCACGTTTTTGAGGCATCGGCTGAACTTCAGCAGGTTTACGATGCAGTTTTGCAGTTCCCGATGATGAACGATAAAAAGGTTGTTGTTTTAAAGGATTATGCCTTTGAGGATATTGGCGACAGCGATTTTAAAAAGCTTTGCGCGTTGACCGCCGAGTGCAATGAGGACAATATTTTTATCATTGTTTTTGAGGATGAGGAGTTTGACCATAAAAGGTCGGCAAGAGCAAAGGCACTTATCGCTTCGGTGGAAGAGGCAAACGGCCTTGCTGTGCTTATTAACCACAGAGAAACGGGCGAGCTTGTGCGAATGCTTACAGCAGGCGCCGCAAAACGCGGCTGTAAAATGTCAACCGATGCCGCGCGGTATCTAATAGAAAACGTTTCACAGGATATAAGCGTTTTAAAGTTTGAACTTGAAAAGCTTTGCGCCTTTGTGGATGGTGGAACAATTGAAAAAAGCACCGCAGAAAAGGTTTGCACGAAGACTGTTGAGGCTTCAATTTATGATTTAATAAAGGAAATTTTTTCCTGCAACAGCCAAAAAGCCCTGCGCCTTGCCGATGAACTCTTTTTTATGCGCCTTGCCGCATCCTCGATTCTTTTCACAATGCATTCGGCTTATGTGGATATGTATCGCGTTTTTTGCGGTGCCGAGGCAGGCATTTCCCACGAAACGGTTGCCGAGGATTTTGCATATCCTGCAAACAAAAAGTTTTTAACAAATTCGGCAAGAATTAACCTTAGAAATTTTGATGAAAACAAATTAAATTTAAGTTTCGAGGAATTTTTTAATGCCGACAGGCTTCTTAAAAGCTTTGGCACCGATGAACGCGCTGTGATTGAACAGCTTATAATTCGCCTTATTTATATAATTCAAAAGGGTGAAAAAATTGATTAGGTTGGATAGAGCAGTTATCGTTGAGGGTAAGTATGATAAAATTCACCTTGAAAATTACATAGACGCCCTTATAATCACAACCGATGGGTTTAGAATTTTTAAGGATAAGGAAAAACTTAAACTTATTCGTGCTTTGGCAAAAACAAAGGGAATTCTTATTTTAACCGATTCCGATAACGCTGGCAAAGTAATTCGTTCCCACCTTAAGCAGTGTTTAACCGAAGGTGAAATTTTAAACGTTTATCTTCCTGCAATTTTGGGAAAAGAAAAACGAAAGAAAAAAAGCAGCGCCGAGGGAATTCTGGGCGTTGAGGGTGTAAACGGAGATATAATATTAAACGCTCTTGAAAATGCAGGTGTTACGGCCTGCAAGGTAAGAGAACGGGGGCGTAAAATTCAAACCCGTGATATGTATTTTTGGGCGCTTTCAGGAGTTTCGTGCGCAAATGAAAACCGTGTCAGCCTTTTAAGGCATTTGAATTTACCCACAAATTTAACCACACCGGCTTTAATTGATTATGCAAACTGTGTTTATGGTTATGAAAATTTTGAAAATAAGGTGAAGGAATGGCAAGAACTGAGGGACAAAAGTTAAAACTGCTTTATCTCGTGGAAATTTTTCGAAAATATTCCGATGAGGAGCATCCGCTGACTACTCCGCAAATAATTGAATATTTAGCCAAACAGGGTATCGAAGCCGAAAGAAAATCAATTTACCGCGACATTGACGTGCTTATTGATTACGGCTACGATATTGTAAAAAACCGTGGCAACGGCGGTGGATTTTTCCTTTCATCAAGGGAATTTGAGGTGCCGGAAATTAAGCTTTTAACCGATGCCGTTCAGGCGGCCAGCTTTATAACGGCTAAAAAATCAAGGGAGCTTACCCAAAAACTTGATGAAATGTTAAGCGTTTATGAGGCTAAAAAGCAAAAGGGATATTCCTACATTGATATAAGCCATAAATGTAAAAACGAGGAAATTTATTATACCATTGACAATTTAAGCCGAGCTATAGAAAAGCGTGTTAAGGTTCGCTTTAAATATGTCAGAAGAAGGCTTAACGATAACCGCACCGTTTTTACGGATGAAAAAATTATTACGGTAAGCCCCTATGCACTCCTTTGGCAGGATGATTCCTACTATCTTGTGTGTAACAATGAAAAATATGATAATTTAATGAACCTGCGCCTTGATAGAATGCGCTCGGTATCCCTTTTAGATGAGCCTTTCAGACATTTTAGTCAGGTTAGTGAATATAAAGAAAGCTTTGACATTGCCGATTATGCCTCAAAGTCGTTTAATATGTTTTGCGGCGAGCCCACTAAAATTAAGTTGCGCTGTGAAAAGGGGCTTCTGGAACAGGCGATTGACCGCTTCGGTGAGGACATTTTTATTTATAATGTTCTGGAAAACACCTTCGATTTTGATGTTGATGCAAATTTAAGCGATGGCCTTGTGAGTTGGATTTTGCAGTTTGGAGAAAGCGTTGAGGCGGTTGCCCCCGAAACACTCCGCGCAATGATTAAAAACCGCTTAAAGGACCTGAATAATATTTATAAATAAGGTAAAGAAAATGCAATCTAAAAAAATAACCCTTTCAAGTGAACTGATGTATCTTGCGGCAACGATTATTTTGGCCTTTTCGGTGGCAATGCTCACCGCCGCCGATTTCGGCGTTTCAATGATTGTCGCCCCTGCCTACATTTTCAGTTTAAAATTTAATTTGTTCACCTTTGGCCAAAGCGAGTACATAATTCAGGCCATAGTTTTTATTCTTTTTTGTATTATAGTCAAAAGGATAAAGCTAATCTATTTCACCTCCTTTTTAAGCTGCCTTATTTATGGGGCCGTGCTGGATTTGTGGAGGGCTGCGATACCGCTTTTTAATCCTGCCGTAACTTCGGCGCAAGACATTCCTTTAATGGGCAGAATTGCGCTTTTTGCAGGCGGTGAGTTGCTTACTGCAATTTCCATTGCAATCTTTTTCAGATGCTATATTTTCCCACAGGTTTACGATTTCTTTGTAAAATGTATTTGTGAAAAGTTTGGTATCAATAAATCAAGGTTCAAAATTGCGTTCGACTTTTCTTTCCTTGCTTTAGCGCTTGTTTTATCCCTTGTTTTTTTTGGACAAATCAAGGGCATAGGCGTTGGCACATTGGTTATCGTTTGCATAAACGGCCTCGCCATTGGTTTTAGC
Organism: Acutalibacteraceae bacterium; assembly: GCA_045602605.1. Classification (GTDB taxonomy): domain Bacteria; phylum Bacillota; class Clostridia; order Oscillospirales; family Acutalibacteraceae; genus SIG587. The sequence goes on along the minus strand of JAZSBX010000105.1, from coordinate 21,402 downwards.
GGAAAGATAATAGATGGATTTTTTGAGTTTAAACCCACCTTTAAAAAACTGGAAGAAAAATTTGTGATTTAAAAGTAAAAGGCTACAACCTTTCGGTTGTAGCCTTTTAAAATATAAAAAAGAAAATCAAATATAAAATCGGTTGATGCGCAAGGTAAACAATAAGGGAGTGCCGACCGATGAAGCTTAGCAGAAAAACAGGCTTTGATTCAAGGCGGCTTAAAAGATTTTGCTTTTTAAAGGTTTCGCAAAAAAAGTAACCGCAAAGGAAAAGAAAAATCCAGGGGAGAAACGAAAAATAATCGGTTGAATAAAAATCACTGGGAGCAAAGCCGAAAAATGCGGTTAAATGGTTTGCATAAAGAAATTCGGGTAGTTTTAAAAAATTCAGAGCGCCGAAGCCAAGATAGCCTTGATTACAATTTTTAAACAGCAGAAAAGCAAGCAACGAAATTATGGCACCGATTTCGGGTGGAATCTTTTTAATCAGTTTTTCGGCAGGAATTATCACAAGCATTGCCGTTCCCAAAAAGGTGAGAATCCCGAAAACAATGGGGAAATCGGGCAAAACGATGAGTGTGACTGCCGAGACAATCAGTCCGCCAACAAACACCGTAAGTCCTCTTTTTAAATGCTTTGAGCCAAGGGCGCGACAAAATCCTGAAAGAAAAATGAAGGTGATGCAAATACTCTGCTGCCAGATTCTTCTCGGTTGTCCTGTAAACCAAGGCAGGGAAACTCCTTGAAGGTAGGCAAGGTTCCAAAGCGCGTGATAAATCACCATGCTGATAACCGTGATGCCACGAAGCGTATCAAGCAGGTGGAGCCGTGTTTTTAATTGTTCCATAATTTTACTTCTTCTTTTTCTTGTGAATGTTGCGAATGGTCTTTTTCTTTGGCTTGTTTTGTGTAAAGCCCTTGTCGGGCGCAACAAGACAGTTTGGCCCTGTGCCGATAAGGTCGGTGCGGTGGGCCGCCTTAAGGGCGGAAAGCACAAGCGCCTTGTTTTCAGGCTTGAAATATTGCAGGAGTGCTCTTTGCTGCGCTTTTTCCTTCATCGTTTTGGGAACATAGATTTTTTCCATTGTGTAGGGGTCAAGCTCGGTGTAGAACATACAGGTGGAAACGGTGCCGGGTGTTGGATAAAAATCCTGCACCTGTTCGGGGTGAAGCCCCTCTTTTTTAAGAAATAGCGAAAGTTCAATGGCATCGTTTATGGTGCTTCCCGGGTGTGAGGACATAAGATAAGGCACCAAAAACTGTTCCTTATTAACACTTTTGGTAAGCTCATAAAAACGTTTTTTGAATTTATTGTAGGTGGCAATAGGGGGCTTGCCCATTCGCTTTAAAACGTTGGCGCTGCAATGCTCGGGGGCAACCTTTAATTGGCCGCTTGTGTGATGTAAAACAAGTTCTTTAAAAAAGTCCTCATTTTGGTCTTCAATAAGATAGTCAAAGCGAATTCCCGAACGGATAAACACCTTTTTGACCTTCGGTATCTTGCGGAGTTTTCGAAGGAGGGCAAGATAATCGCTGTGGTCAATCTTAAGAGCAGGGCAGGGGGCTGGGGCAAGACATTTTTTGCCTTTGCAAAGGCCGTGTTTCAACTGCTTCTCACAAGAGGGGGCTCTGAAATTGGCGGTGGGGCCGCCGATATCGTGAATATATCCCTTAAAATCGGGATATTCGGTGATTTTTTCAACCTCATTTATAACCGATTGGTGGCTTCTGCAGGAAATCTGCCTGCCCTGGTGGTAGGCAAGGGAACAAAAATTGCAGGCGCCGAAACAACCACGGTTGTGTATTACCGAGAATTTAACCTCTTTTATGGCTTCAACTCCGCCGAGGGCCTCGTAGGAGGGGTGGTAGTCCCGCATATAGGGTAGGGAATAAACCTCATCCATTTCCTCGGTTGTAAGGGGAGGCGTTGGAGGATTTTGAATAACTATTTTATCACCGTGGCGCTGTATAACGGTTTTGCCCCTTGCGGCATCGTGTTCATCCTGCTGAATTCGGCAGGAAATAGCATACTGCTTTTTGCCCGATTCACTGTTTTCGCTAACCGCCTCAAATGAGGGACATTCCTGGCAGGGGCGAGGGGTGTAATTTTTTGTATCAACAGCAATGCAGGTGCCTAAAATATCGGTTAAATCGCTTATTGCTTCGCCGTTTTTAAGGCGCCTTGCAATTTCCACAGAGTGTTTTTCACCCATACCGTACATTAAAATATCGGCCTTTGAGTCAATAAGAATAGAGGGGCGCACCCTGTCATCCCAGTAATCATAATGGGCAAAGCGGCGCAGGGAAGCCTCAAGCCCACCGATAGCAACGGGTACATCGCCAAAAAGCTCACGCACCTTATTTGAATAAATAACGGTGGCTCTATCAGGCCGTTTGCCTGCTTTGTTTCCGGGGGTGTAGGCATCATCACTGCGGCGCTTTTTAGCGGCGGTGTAGTGGGCTACCATTGAATCGATGTTGCCGCCGTTTATGAAAAATGCAAGCTGGGGGCGACCGAATTCAAGATAGTCGCTGTCTTTTACGGGTTGTGAAATAATAGCAACCCTAAAGCCTGCTCTTTCCAGCACACGGGAAATAACGGCGGTGCCAAAACTGGGGTGGTCAACATAGGCATCACCTGTGATAATAACAATATCGGGGCGCTCCCAACCGAGAGCCGCCATTTCATTTTTGGTAATGGGTAAAAAGGGCATAAAATCCACCTTTAAATTATTTTCTAATTGATTATACAATATAACCCATAAAAAATCAAATATGGCATTGTGAAAAGGATAAAATTGTTATATAATGTAAAAAGGGATGTGATTTAATGTTTGCAAAGCTTAACAGTGTTGCAGTTTTTGGAATGGAAACCTATCTTTTACAAATTGAAACCGATATTTCAAACGGTCTGCCTGCCTTTGATATTGTAGGACTTCCCGATACATCGGTTAAGGAATCGAGAGACAGGGTGCGTTCCGCCCTTAAAAATTGCGGCTTTAAATTCCCACCAAGCAGAATAACCGTTAATTTGGCGCCTGCCGACCTTAAAAAGGAGGGGCCGATTTACGATTTGCCAATTCTCCTCGGTATTCTCCTTGCGACCAAGCAGTTAACGGCTGATGTTTCCGACTGCGCTTTTGTGGGCGAGGTGTCACTTGATGGAAATATAAGAAGCGTTAACGGTGTGCTTGCAATGGCTATTTGCGCAAAGGAAACGGGAATTAAAAAATTCTTTGTGCCAAAGGAAAACGCCGCTGAGGCCGCCGTTGTTGATGGAATTGATGTTTATCCCGTTGACACGGTTAAAGACCTTATTTCCCATTTAAATGATGAGTGGGAAATTGAAAAAGCCGCGCCCGTTAAGCAGGAAAAAGAGCAGGGTTACACAGGGCTGGATTTTGCCGATGTTAAGGGACAAACCTTAGCAAAACGGGCGCTGGAAATCGCGGCGGCAGGAGGACATAACATTCTGCTTATAGGCCCACCCGGTTCGGGTAAAAGTATGCTGGCAAAAAGGCTTCCCACCATCTTGCCCGAAATGACCTTTGAGGAGTCAATTCAAACCACAAAAATTCATTCCATTGCAGGAATTTTAGACCCCGAAAGTCCCCTTATAACCTCCCGCCCGTTCAGAGCCCCTCACCACACCATTTCAGCACCTGGTCTTACAGGCGGCGGAACCGTTCCGAAACCGGGGGAAATATCCCTCGCTCATAACGGCGTGCTTTTCCTCGATGAGCTACCCGAATTTCACCGTGATGTTATGGAGGCCATGCGCCAACCCATTGAGGATGGAAAGGTTACGATTTCCCGTGTTGCAGGAACGCTTACATATCCTAGTTCCGTAACCTTTGTTGCCGCAATGAATCCCTGTCCTTGCGGATTTTTCGGTCATCCCACAAACCGTTGCATTTGCTCGGCTAATGCCGTGCAAAAGTATCTTAACCGAGTTTCGGGACCAATGCTTGACCGCCTTGATTTGCACATTGAGGTGCCGCCCGTTGATTACACCTCGCTTAACAGCAACGCCCCGCAGGAAACCTCGGCGCAAATCAGAAAAAGGGTCAATGCTGCAAGGGCTGTTCAAACCAAACGCTATGAGGGAACGGGTATCACCTGTAATGCAAGACTTACCCCATCGCTTATGAAAAAACACTGTACGCTTAACGAAGCGGCATCACAAATTCTGAAGGCCGCTTTTGACAGGCTTGGAATGTCTGCCAGAGCATACGACCGTATTTTAAAGGTTGCCAGAACTATTGCTGACCTTTCGGGTTGTGAAACAATTGAAGCCGCACACGTTGCAGAGGCAATACAGTTCAGAAGCCTTGACAGAAAATATTGGGGAAATCAAGAATATTAAAAAAGACCGCCGAAAGGCGGTCTTTAACTTTTATTTACTGTAGCAAGCAAACTTTTCTTCCAAATTTTCGGGCAGGGTTTTTTGTGTCAGCAGGCTTACGATGGGGACAAGGATAAGTCCGCCCACCATTGCGAAAACACCCGAATAAAGGGAGTTTGTGAAAACAAATTCAACAACGGGAATTCCCTTAACGTTTATCCAGCCAACACTGATAATCAGCTGAAGGATTTCAAGCCCCGTGCCGAAGATAAAGCTGGCAATAACCGAGGCGCGTGTGGTCTTTTTCCAATAAAGCCCATAAAGGAATGGGGCGAGAAACGAGCCTGCAAGAGCGCCCCAGGAAACACCCATCATCTGCGCGATGAACACCGAGTCTGACCAAATGGTATCCTTAAGAATTGCAATAACCGCCGAAACGGCAATAAAGAATACAATAAAAATTCGCATTACGAAAACGCTTTTTTTCTCGCTCATTTCACCCTTCTTGGTTGCAAGAGGCTTAATAACATCAAGAGTAAGGGTTGATGAGGAGGTCAGCACAAGGGAAGAAAGTGTTGACATTGATGCAGCAAGCACCAAAACGATAATCAGAGAAATGATAACGGGGGAAAGGTCAGACAGCATTGTGGGAACAACCTTATCAAAAAGCACCTTACCCGTTTCGGGATTATAAAATCCTGCGGAAATCATTTGGTCGGAATATAGTTTGCCAAAACCACCGAGAAAATAACAACCGCCGGCCACTATAACGGCAAAAACCGTAGAAATTAGGGTGCCTTTTTTAACCGAGCTCTCATCCTTAATTGAATAGAATTTGCCAACCATTTGAGGAAGCCCCCAGGTGCCGAGTGAGGTGAGTATTACAACAAAGAAAAGAAAAACGGGATTTGGGCCAAAGGCCGATGTGAATTCGGGGCCTGCCTGAACACCCAGAGCAGTAGCGGCGGCACTAAGCCCACCGTTTTGCGTGAGTACCGAAGCAATAACTGCAACAATTCCGACCAGCATAATAATTCCCTGAATGAAATCGTTAACAGCAGTTGCCATATAACCGCCGAAAATAACGTAAATTCCTGTCAGCACCGCCATTATGAGAACTACTACAAAATAGGGAACTGCAAATACATTATTAAATAGGGAAGAAAGGCCGTTGTAAAGCGAAGCGGTGTAGGGGATAAGAAATACGAAAACAATAAACGAGGCGATTACCTTAAGTTTTTTTGAATCGTATCTTTTTTCAAAAAAGTCAGGCATTGTTTTTGAACCCAGGTGTTGTGTCATAACACGGGTTCTTTTTCCCAACACAAGCCAAGCAAGCAGGGAGCCGATAAAAGCGTTTCCAAGACCAATCCAGGTGGAGGCAAGACCAAAGTTCCAACCGAACTGACCTGCGTATCCAACGAAAATAACTGCGGAAAAGTAGGAGGTGCCAAAGGCAAAGGCTGTAAGCCAGGGACCAACCGAGCGACCGCCCAAAACGAAACTGTCAACGCTTACAGAATGTTTGCGGCAGGCGAAGCCCACTCCAATCATCAAGCCGAAAAAACAAATAAGCATAGGAATGGCTATCCAAAACGTTGTGGGATTAGCCGCTGTTACCGCCAAAGAAACGGGCATAAAAAATCAACCTTTCTTACTTTCAAAACTCACTTTAACAATATAAAGCGGTAAAACATAAATACACTTTAACACTTTAAAGCGTTTTTGTCAATACTTTTTGTAAAAAATTTTGTTAACGGCGGTTTTTTAGTTGACATTTTCGATTTAAAGTGTTAAAGTAATGATATATTATTATGTTGGGTAAGAGGATATTTTTATGACCATAGTACATTTGCTTGAAAGAAATGCCAAAGATTTTGGAAATGACACGGCGCTCATTGAAATTAACCCTGAGCAACCCGAAACCAGAAGGCTGACAACCTGGCATGAATACGAGCTTGTTGAGCCTACGCACAAGGTGAGAAATTATCGCAGAGAAATCACCTGGGCAGTTTTCAACGAAAAGGCAAACCGCCTTGCCAATATGTTAACACAGCACGGCATCGGCAAGGGGAAAAAGGTTGCAATTCTTTTAATGAACTGCATTGACTGGTTGCCCATTTATTTCGGCGTTTTAAAATCGGGCGCAATGGCGGTTCCCCTTAATTTCCGCTATTCTTCCGATGAAATTGAATATTGCTTAAGCCTTGCAGAAGCCGATGTGCTTATTTTCGGCACCGAGTTTATCGGCCGTGTTGAAGCAATTGCCGACAAGGTTTATGATAAATGCAAGCTGATTTATTTTGGTCTTGGCTGTCCCGCATTTGCCGATGATTTTAATGATTTGATTTCGGAATGTTCCGCAACCTATCCCGAATGTGAGTTAACCGAGGCGGATAACGCCGCAGTTTATTTTTCTTCAGGCACAACGGGCTTTCCCAAAGCTATTTTACATAACCACGAAAGCTTAATGCACTCCTGCATTGTTGAACAAAAGCACCACGGTCAAACAAGGGAAGACTGTTTCCTTTGCATTCCACCCTTTTATCACACGGGCGCAAAAATGCACTGGTTCGGAAGTCTTATTGCAGGCTCAAAGGCCGTAATTTTAAAGGGCACGCAGGCCAAGAACATTTTAAAGGTTGCAAGTGAGGAAAAATGCACCATTGTTTGGCTACTTGTTCCTTGGGCGCAGGATATTTTAAATGCAATCGAGTCAGGTGAAATTGATTTAAGCGAGTTTGATTTTTCTCCCTGGCGCCTTATGCACATCGGCGCGCAACCCGTTCCCCAAAGCCTTATTAAGCGTTGGCTTGAAATTTTCCCAAATCAGCAATATGACACGAACTACGGTCTTTCCGAATCCACAGGTCCCGGCGCTGTTCACTTAGGTGTTGAAAACGTGCACAAGGTTGGCGCTATCGGTGTTCCGGGTTACGGCTGGGAGGTTAAGATTGTCGACCCTAGCGGAAACACGGTTAAACAGGGCGATGTTGGTGAACTTTGTCTTAAAGGCCCCGGTGTTATGACCTGCTACTACCGTGATGAAAAGGCAACCGCCGATACCCTTAAAGAGGGTTGGCTTTACACGGGTGATATGGCAATGCAAGACACAGACGGTTTTATCTATCTTGTTGACCGCAAAAAGGATGTTATTATCACGGGCGGCGAAAATCTTTATCCCGTTCAAATTGAAAACTTTTTGGCATCAAATCCCAAGGTAAGCGATGTTGCCGTTATCGGTCTTCCTGATACGCGCCTTGGTGAAATCGCGGCGGCTATTATTAAATTAAAGGATGGCGCCGAGTGCAGTGAAGAGGAGATAAGAGAGTTTTGTCTTGACCTGCCCAGATACAAGCGCCCCCACAAAATCATTTTTGCCGATGTGCCGAGAAATCCCACGGGCAAAATCGAAAAGCCGAAGCTTCGCAAGATTTACGGCGGCGAGGGTCTTGTTGATTCTCAGAACAAGTCATAATTTATGAGAGGTAAAAACAATGAAGAAACTTATGATTGGTAACAGTGCGGTTGCCGCAGGTCTTTATGACGGCGGCCTTGGTGTTGTTTCGAGTTATCCCGGAACGCCCTCAACCGAAATCACTGAATTTTTAGCAAAATATGACGGTATTCACAGCGAATGGGCGCCCAATGAAAAGGTTGCCTGCGAGGTGGCTTTCGGCGCCAGCCTTGCAGGGTCAAGAAGCGCCTGCGCAATGAAGCATGTGGGATTAAACGTTGCGGCTGACCCTCTTTTCACCCTTTCTTACACGGGTGTTAACGGCGGTATGGTTATCTGCGTTGCCGATGACCCTGCAATGCATTCCTCACAAAACGAGCAGGATTCAAGACATTATGCCATTGCCGCAAAGGTGCCTATGCTTGAGCCTGCCGATTCCAACGAGGCCTATCTTTTCGCAAAGACCGCCTTTGAACTTTCTGAAAAATTTGACACCCCTGTAATACTTCGTATGTGTACAAGAATCGCACACTCACAGTCGGTTGTTGAACTTGGCCAACACACCGATGCCGTGCTTCGCGATTATGAAAAAAATCCTGCTAAATACATAATGATGCCAGGTAACGCCATTAAGCGCCACCCCTTTGTTGAGGAGCGTACCGAAAAAATACGCGAATTTGCCGAGGACTGCATTTATAATAAGGTGGAATATAATTCCGAGGATATCGGCATTATCACCTCAGGTTGCTCTTATTTGTATGTTAAAGAGGTTTTTGGCGATTCGGTCAGCATTCTTAAAATCGGAATGCCTAATCCTTTGCCTACTAAGACTATTAAAACCTTTGCCTCAAAGGTTAAAAAGCTTTATGTTGTTGAGGAACTTGACCCCGTTATTGAGAATTTTGTTAAATCTCTCGGCATTGAGGTTCACGGTAAGGATATGTTCTCACTTCTCGGCGAGTTTTCTCAAAGCACAATAGCTAAAGCCTTTGGTATGGAGGAAAAAGAGTTTATAACCGCCGATTCAGCCGTTCCTGCCCGTCCACCCATGATGTGCGCAGGCTGTCCTCACAGAGGAATGTTTTACACCCTGGCAAAAAATAAAATTACCGTTCTCGGTGATATCGGTTGCTATACCTTGGGCGCGGTTCCGCCCCTTAATGCACTTGATTCCACCCTTTGTATGGGAGCTTCGGTTTCGGGACTTCACGGTTTTAACCTTGCAAGGGGAGAGGAAGCCGAGGGCAAAAGCGTTGCTGTTATCGGCGACTCAACCTTTATGCATTCGGGTATGACGGGCCTTGTTAACATTGCCTACAATGCCACAAATTCAACCGTTATTATTCTTGATAACTCTATTACGGGTATGACGGGACATCAGCAAAATCCCACCACGGGCTACAATATAAAAGGCGACCCTGCCGCAAAGGTGGATTTGGAGGCTCTTTGTAAAGCCCTTGGCATTAACCGCGTTCGCGTTGTTGACCCCTATGATTTAAAGGCCTGCAACGATGCCGTTAAAGAAGAACTTAAGGCAGATGAGCCCTCGGTTATTATTTCAAGGCGCCCCTGCGTGCTGCTTAAAACTGTTAAGCACGAAGCACCCCTCTTTGTCCATAAGGATAAATGTAAATCCTGCAAAAGATGTATGACCCTTGGTTGCCCTGCAATAAGTTTAAAGGATGGCAAGGCTAAAATTGATGCAACCCTTTGTGTTGGCTGCGGCGTTTGCAAACAGCTTTGCGCATTTGATGCAATAAACTAAAAGGAGGCGGATTTCTATGAAAACAAAAAGTGTTATGATTGTCGGCGTAGGCGGACAGGGAAGTCTGCTTGCCTCAAAACTCCTTGGAAGGCTTTTAACCGATGAGGGGTATGATGTTAAGGTGAGCGAGGTTCACGGAATGAGCCAGCGCGGTGGTTCGGTTGTGACCTATGTTCGCTTTGGTGATAAGGTTTATTCACCTATTGTTACCGAGGGCGAGGCTGATGTTATTATTGCATTTGAAAAACTTGAAGCGGCCCGTTATGCTAAATTTTTGAGTAAAGATGGCAAAATCATCGTTAACTCACAGCAAATTGACCCTATGCCCGTTATTATCGGCGCCGCACAGTATCCCGAAAACGTGCTCAGTGAACTCACGGCAAAGGGTGTTTCGGTGGATGAGCTTGATGCCCTTTCCCTTGCCGAAGAGGCCGGCTCCTCAAAGGCAGTTAACATCGTGCTTATGGGCAAGGCGGCAAAGCAGTTCCAAATTGATTATGATAAATGGATTAAAGCTATTGAAAACACCGTTTCACCGAAATTTGTTGAAATGAACAAAAAGGCATTTAACCTAGGCTACAATTCATAAATTTTTCCGCTGGGCGGATGAATATAATTTATATTAAAGAAGGCGAATTTATAGTGGAACAGCGTTATTATCAAAAAGAAATCGAAACAATGCCGGTTGAAGAAATTAAAAAGCTTCAATCGGAAAAGTTGGTCAAGCAAGTAAGACACGTTTATGAAAATGTGCCTTACTACAAGAACCTTATGGATGAAAAGGGCGTAACTCCCGATGACATTAAGGGTATTGAGGATTTACACAAACTGCCTTTTTTAACCAAGGCAGACCTCAGAGATGCCTATCCTTACGGACTTCTTGCAAAGCCCCTTAAAGACTGCGTTCGAATTCAGTCAACCTCGGGCACCACGGGAAAGCGTGTCGTTGCTTTCTACACCCAGCACGATGTTGATTTGTGGGAGGATTGTTGCGCCCGCGCTATTGTTGCCGCAGGCGGAACAAACGAGGATGTTTGTCAGGTGGCTTACGGATACGGCCTGTTTACAGGCGGCCCCGGTCTTAACGGCGGCTCACACAAGGTTGGCTGTCTTACACTGCCTATGTCTTCAGGCTTCACCGAAAGACAAATTCAGTTTATGACCGACCTTGGCGCAACCATTCTTTGCTGCACACCTTCTTATGCCGCATACATTGGCGAAACGTTAAAGGAAATGGGTTATGGCCCCGATGATATACCTCTTAAAGCGGGTATTTTCGGCGCAGAGCCCTGGACCGAGGAAATGCGCAGAGGAATTGAGGGAACACTTGGTATTAAGGCCTATGATATTTACGGTCTTACCGAAACCACAGGCCCAGGTGTGTCCTTTGAATGCAGTGAACAAACGGGTATGCACATTAATGAGGACCATTTTCTTGCCGAAATTATTGACCCCGAAACAGGAGAGGTTTTGCCCGAGGGAAGCAAGGGCGAGCTGGTTTTCACCTCTCTTGATAAAGAAGCGTTTCCGCTTCTTCGTTACCGCACCCGCGACATCTGCGTTTTAACCCGCAAACCCTGTTCCTGCGGCAGAACACACATTAAAATGAGCAAACCTATGGGTAGAAGCGATGATATGCTCATTATCCGTGGCGTTAACGTATTTCCAAGCCAGATTGAAACTGTGCTTTTGAACGAGGGTTATCAGCCTAACTATCAGATTATCGTTGACCGCAAGGGCAACACCGATACCTTTGATGTTAACGTTGAAATGAATCCCGACCAGTTTACCGATACGGTCAGCGGCGTTACAGCCCTTGAAAAGAAGCTTGCCGAGGCAATGAAAACAATGCTCGGCATTAACCCCAGCGTTCATCTTGTTGCACCTAAAAGCATTACAAGAAGCGAAGGCAAGGCAGTGCGCGTAATTGATAAGCGCAAACTTATTTAAGGAGGAAGCGTTATGTCTTTAAAGCAACTTACGGTTTTTGTTGAAAACAAACAGGGAGCACTTGTTGATATAACTGCAACACTAGCTCAAAATAATGTTAATATTCGCGCGCTCTCCATTGCCGATACCGAGGAATTTGGTATTTTGCGCCTTATTGTTAACGATAACGAAACGGCAATGAAAAAATTATCATCGGAGGGTTATCTGATTAAAACCACCGATGTTGTTGGCGTAAAAATCGGCGATGCTCCGGGCAAGCTTTCCACAGCCCTTTCGGTTCTTGATGATAAGGGTATTAATCTTGAATATCTTTATGCCTTTATGTCCCGCACCGAAAAGCACGCATACGTTGTTCTTCGCGTTGCTGATAATGAAACCGCTGAGGCGGCACTGGAAAATGCAGGCTTCCATCTTATTACCGATGCTGATGTTTGCAAGCTTTAATTAAAAATTAATTTTAAACACCCAAACGCTTTTGTTTGGGTGTTTTTTGTCTGTTTTGATAATAAAAGCAAACAATTTGTCGAATTATCTCGAAAAACGCGATGAAAAATATGGAAAAAGTGAAAAATATTCACATTTTCTATTGAAATTTGAAAATATCTGTGGTACTATATGTGAAAGAAATTCACGGAGGTAATTAAAATGGATAAGAAAATTAAGGTAATTATAGCAGATGAATCAACAGAATTCGGTCAAAACTGCGCGAGAGGTCTTGAAGCCTATGGAATGGATGTCATTTTATGTACGAAAAATGGTCTTATTCTAATTGACAAAATAAAAGCAAATTTACCCGATGTTGTTATTGCTGACGTTTTTATGCCTAATTTAGACGTTTTGGGTGTGATTTCAAATCTAAAGAGCATGGTGCTGCCTAAAAAGCCGCACGTGATGGCAATGTCAAGTTTTGATAATCCAAGGCTTGAAAAAGAAGCGATGAATGCAGGTGTGGCGTATTATTTCCTGAAGCCTGTAGATATCAGCACACTTGCCGAAAGAATCATTCAGCTTTGCAGGTGGAATGCCAAAAGCAACATAGGGTTGTCAACCGAAGGCAATAATTCTTTAAACGATTCACAGCTTGAAATAATGGTTACCGAAATTATACATCAAATTGGTGTTCCTGCGCACATAAAGGGCTATCATTATTTAAGAGAAGCGATTATACTTACCATTAAAAACAACGACTCAATGAATTCCGTGACCAAGGTGCTTTATCCAACCGTTGCCAAAAAGCATTCAACAACGGCTTCACGTGTTGAAAGGGCCATTCGCCACGCTATTGAGGTTGCCTGGGACAGGGGAGATGTTGACGTGCTGAATTCGTATTTCGGTTACACAATCCAAAACGACAGAGGTAAGCCTACCAACAGCGAGTTTATTGCAATGATTGCCGACAAACTCAGACTACAGCTCAAATCCATATAAAAACCTATTGATTTTAAATAAATTATTTTAACTAAAAAACACCTTTTTTCGTATTATATATTGCGGAAAGAGGTGTTTTTTTGAAAAAGAGTAGAAGGCGGGCAGTAAAAAACCCCGCCGCATTTATAATTGTTTTATCGGTTACCTTTGCCGTTTTCCTGCTTTTGTTAGGCTTTGATAAACAGCTCAGGAAAATTTTAGAGCCATATTCTGTGAGCACGGCAAAAAGAATAATTGTGGCCGCTACCGATGCGGCTGTACTTGAGGTTTTGAGAGAAAACGAGATAAGTTATGAAAAAATCGCAAATTTGAGCAGGGATAACGGGGGAAACGTTACTGCACTTGAAATTGATACAACCCTTGTGAACACGCTGAAAAGCAGTATTTCCGAAAAACTTGCGCAACAGTTAAACGGCAGGGAAGAATATGTTTTAAAAATTCCTATCGGCACTATAATCGGCAACGAATTCACCGTTGGCAGGGGACCGTCTATAAGTTTTAAAATGAAGATGTCGGCGGCGGCAAAAACAGATTTTAAAAGTAATTTTTACAGCGCTGGCATAAATCAGGTTTTGCATCAAATACTAATCGAGGTAAAATATGACGGTTTTATTTTAATACCGTGGTTTAAACAAGGCTTCTCCGATAAAACCGATTATATTGCAGCGCAAACAGTTATTGTTGGGGTTGTGCCCGATGCCTTTACAAATGTTATTGAAAGCGAACCCGAGCAAATCACAGGCGATATTTTCGATTTTTCGGCCGAACGCGGAAACTAAATAAAAAAATATTGAAAATTAAAAAAAACAGGAGTATAATATTTTTTGTGATTTAATCACTATTTTGGTTTTTAAACCATTGGAGGAATTTTTATGAAATTTGTTAAAGTTGATAGCTATGAAAAACTCAGCCGAATGGGTGCTGATATCATTGCTGCGCAAATCATCTTAAAGCCCAACTGTGTTTTAGGTCTTGCAACAGGCTCTTCGCCCCTTGGAATTTATGCAAACCTTATTGAGGATAACAAAAGCGGAAAAATTGATTTTAGCAACGTTACCTCTATAAACCTTGATGAGTATTTAGGCCTTACAGGTGATAACGACCAAAGCTATCGCTATTTTATGGACCACAATCTTTTCAATCACGTAAATATTAAAAAGGAAAACACCTTCGTTCCCAATGCAGTGGCAGATGATATTGAAAAGGAATGTAAAGAGTACGACCAGCGAATTCTCGATAAAGGCGGCATTGACATTCAGCTTCTCGGCATCGGTCTTGATGGACATATCGGCTTTAACGAGCCTGATACCTGCTTTACAAAGGAAACTCACACCGTAACCCTTGATGAGTCAACCATCGTTGCAAATGCCCGCTTCTTTGAAAAAGAAGAGGATGTGCCTCGCAAGGCAGTAACCCTTGGTATGGGCGGAATTATGCAGGCTAAAAAGGTTCTTCTCATTGCTTCCGGCAAGGAAAAGGAAGAAATTGTAAACAAGGCGTTTTTCGGTCCTATTACACCTGAAGTGCCTGCTTCAATCTTACAGCTTCATCCCGATGTTACCGTTATTTTCAGTAAATAAAAAACATTTTGTATTTATGGCAATGAACGAAGCGTTCATTGCCGTTTTTTTATGGAATTTTACTATTGTTTTTTGTCAAGCAAAGTAGTATACTGCATTAGGTACATTTAATTAAAGGCGGCGCATTATTTTGAATATTCTTTTGTCGGTTTCAGTGGCACTTCTTGCAGGCCTTATTATGACAAGGCTTTTTAAGCCCTTTAAATTGCCTTCGGTCACGGCTTACCTTATTGCAGGCGTGCTGGTTGGCCCTTATTGTCTTGGTCATTTGGGGCTTAATGGAATTGGATTTCAGTCAACCGAGGCCGTTAATGCTCTTTCGGTGGTTTCCGAGGTGGCCCTTGGCTTTATCGCCTTTTCAATTGGCAACGAATTCAGACTTGATGAACTAAAGCACACGGGCAAAAAAGCTCTTATTATCGGTATTTTTCAGGCCCTTGCGGCAACACTTGTCGTTGATTTGGCGCTTCTTACCGTTCACCTCATCGCCCCCGATAAGCTAACCGTTCCGCAGCTTATAACTTTAGGCGCTATTGCTTCGGCAACTGCGCCCGCAGCAACGCTTATGGTTGTCAGACAGTATAAGGCAAAGGGCCCTGTTACAAAACTTTTGCTGCCTATAGTTGCCCTTGATGATGCCGTGGGCCTAGTTGTTTTTGCCGTTTCCTTCGGTGTCGCTAAAACTATTTTAAGCGGCACAATGGATGTTGTTTCCATAATCATTAACCCTATTATTGAGATTGTTTGTTCTCTGATGCTCGGTGCCGTTATGGGCTGGATTTTAACACAACTTGAAAAGCTGTTTAACTCAAACACAAACCGTTTAAATCTTACAATCGGTATTGTTTTTTTAACCGCATCCCTTTCAATGCTGGAATTTAGCGTTTTCGGAATTCACATTCATTTTTCATCGTTACTCACCTGTATGATGCTGGGAACGATTTTCTGCAACATTTGTCCGCTTTCTCACGATTTAATGAACGCTTCAGAAAAATGGACGTCACCGCTTTTTGCCCTTTTCTTTGTTATAAGCGGCGCCGAGCTTGAACTTGGTGTGTTCACCGATTTTGCTATTGTTATAATCGGCGTGGTTTATATTCTTTCAAGATGCCTTGGAAAATACGCCGGTACGCTGTTTAGCGCAAAACTTTCCAAGTGTTCACCCGCAATTTGCAAATATCTTGGAATTACACTTTTCCCACAGGCAGGTGTTGCCCTTGGAATGTGTGCAACCGCAATGCAACTTGGCGAGCAGGGTCATCTTATCAGGAATATAACCCTTTTTGCTGTGCTGATTTATGAACTATTTGGCCCCTTGCTTACCCGTCAGGCATTAACCGCGGCAGGGGAAATTCATCCCATTTCCGATGAGATTAAAAACCGCCGTCAAACAAAACTTGATGCCGCTAACAAGTAAAAATTAAAAAGAGTAACGAAAATTTTTCGTTACTCTTTTTTGCTTCCTATTGTTACCTCTCCCGAGGATAAAAAATGTGCCGTGCCGTTTTCTCCTAAAACCTCAAGTTCTAAATTGTCGGTAATTCCCTTTGCCGTGCCACAAAAAGAATCACCATTTTTAATATAGCTTATTTGCTTGCCCTTTAGCATATCACGGGCTCTGAATTCTTCTAAAAAGTCTTTTTGGGGTAGAGCAGAATAGAATTCATAAAAATTATTTATAACCTTTGCAATAAGTTCTATTTTTGTTTCATCGCTGCAGTTTTCAGAAAAAACGCCGCCTGCAATTTGGGAAATTTCTTTTGGAAAACCGCCCTTTGGCTCAAAAAGATTGATGCCGATTCCAAGCACAGCAAAGGGGTTATCCTTTTCAAAAACGCCTTCGGTTAAAATTCCGCAAACCTTTTTGTCATTTAGAAAAATGTCATTAACCCATTTGATTTTTGTTTTTCCATTGGCAACCTGCTCTATAGCCTTTGCCACGCTAACCGCCGCCGCCGTTGTGATAAGGGTATAATTTTGAAGGTCAATTTCGGGGCGTAAAAGCAAGCTCATATAAATTCCGCTGTTTTCAGGAGAAAAAAAGGTACGCCCCATTCTGCCGCGACCGTTTGTTTGAGCCTCGGCTATGAAAAGCGCTTCACCCATAAATTTTGCGCCGTGTTCCTTTGACAAAAGGTTTGTTGAGGAAACGCAGTCGTAGGTAAAAACCTCAATTCGCGGATTTAAAAATTCTTTAATTTTTTTAGAGTCTAACACAAAATCACCGATATGATTTTAACAGTAACCGTGCCTTGCTGTCAACACTAAAAAACTTCTTCGCCCTTTTTAAAAATTTTAATGAGTTTTAAATTTTCTTTGTTTTTCGTATCAAAAGGGCACTGGTTAAAAAGAAAGAAATCGGCGTGAACACCATCGTGGGTCAGGGTATAGCATGGCATAAGGTGTCCGTTTTGCATATCAGCCATAAAGGCGTGGGGGTATTTGGTCTTAAGGTCGTTTAAATATCCTCGTTCACCAAAAAGACCGCCACAGGTGTAAATGGCATCGAAGGGGTCAATAACGTTTTTCAGATTTCCGTTGTAAAAAATTTTTTCCATTTTAAATCACCGACTTTATTTTTTGCAGTGATTCAGGAAAATATACAGTTGATAAATTTTCCCGAATATAGTAAAATAATAAAAAAACAAAGAGGTTTTTGATTTAATGAATGATTTGAGACTACAGGCAAAAAATATTGCCGAAGAAATTGTGGCCAAAGCAGGGCTTAAAAAAGGGCAAATTTTGGTTGTGGGTTGTTCCACAAGCGAAATTTTAGGGGATAAAATAGGCTCAAATTCCTCTCCCGATGCCGCAAAGCAGGTTTTCGAAGGTATTTATGAGGTTTTAAAGGAAAAGGGAATTTTCCTTGCCGCACAGTGCTGTGAGCATTTAAACCGCGCGATAATTACCGAGAGGGCCGCAGTAAGCGGCTTTGACACGGTTAATGTTGTGCCTCAACCAAAAGCAGGCGGCTCATTTGCCACTCAAAGCTATGCCCATTTTGATGAACCCGTTGCCGTGGAAGAAATCAAAGCCGATGCAGGCATTGACATTGGCCTCACTTTAATCGGAATGCATCTTAAAAAGGTTGCCGTGCCTGTTAGACTCGAAAACAATAAACTCGGCGCTGCTTTGGTTGTTGCCGCAAGGGTAAGGCCTAAATTTATCGGCGGCGAGAGAGCAGTTTATAACAGTGATTTAATGTAAAAAAAGCAGCCTCACGGCTGCTTTTTTAAAAGGGGTTATTTTTATGAAAATGCTTTTTAAACAAAGGTTTTCTGCCTGGTTTGACAAGATTGACATTTTTGATGAGGCAGGGAATATTCTCTACACAGTAAGGGGCAAATTTTCCTGGGGCGCACACCTTACAGTTTTTGATGCAAAGGGCAATGAAATCGGCTTTATCAAGGCGAAGGTATGGACCTGGAAACCCGAATATAACATTTTTATAGGCGGAAACTTTGTTGGAAGCATTTATAAGGAATTTACCTTCGGGCGCCCTAAATTCACAATCGACTTTAACGGTTGGCAGGTTGAGGGCAATTTCTTCGAACGTGATTACGGTGTTTTCGACTTGTCGGGTCAACGCATTGCCACCCTCACTCAAAAATTACTAAACTGGACCGATACATACGTTATTGATGTTGTGAATCCTGATGATGCGCTTTATGTTCTTATGCTGGTTTTAGCTATTGATGCCAACAAGGCAAGTCGCAACAATTAAAATAAACTGTCAAACTCTTTAAAAAGGGAATTGTTTAATTCCTTAACAGTTTGAGGATTAACCTTTAAAACCTTGCGGTCGTAGGTTAAAAGCCCGTTGGTTTCATCCTCAACATCACTTATCTGTGTGTAAACCGTGGCGCACAGTCCACTTTTTATTGCAGGAATAACCTGCTCTTCGTAAAGGGAAACAAAATCCCTTTCAAAATCCTCTGCCGTTTCAATTTTTTTGTAACCATAGGTTTGCTCATCGTTAAAGGAGTGACCATCTATTTTATAAGAATAACCGCCGAACTCGGAAAGAAAAACGGGTTTGTCGGTTTTCTTTATTTTAATTTGCTTAAAATAAACGTGCAGGCTGTCAAAATCATTGTTTTCAGCCTTAAACCAACCCGAAGCGCTGTCAATAAAACGGGTAGAGTCAAGTTTTTTAAGCTTTAGATACATTTCGTTAGCGCAAAACTGTCCCCAGCCCTCGTTGAAAATTGTCCAGCCGCAAATGGAAGGGTGCTTTTTAAGGAGGGCCACGGTGTCCGTCAAATACTTTTCGTATACCTGACGGCTTTTTTTGTTTTGATGCAAAATGGTGTCGGGAAAACGCTTTAAGCCAATGGTGGGCAGCGCTGTATCTCTGAAAAAGGAGTATTTACCGTTGTTAACCATATCCTGAAAAACGACAATTCCCAGTTTATCACACAAATAATAAAAATATTGCGGCTCTATTTTAATGTGCTTTCTCAGCATATTAAAACCGAGCTTTTTAACGGTTAAAATGTCCTCCTCGAAATTTCCAAAGGAGGCAGGTGTGTAAATGCCGTCACTAAAATATCCTTGGTCCAAAAGGCCGTTAAAAAAGTAGGGCTTGCCGTTAAGGCAGGTGCGCATTGTGCCGCCGACATTCTTTATTTCAATGGTTCTGAGCGCAAAGTAGGTTTTAACCTCATCGTGTTCGCTTTTTACCGTGCAGTAATAAAGATAAGGGTTTTCCGGCGACCAAAAATTGGGATTTTCAAGTTTAATTTCGGCCTTACCGTTTTCGAAAGCAAGTTTAGTAACGCCATTGGGCGTTTTAATTTCAATGTTTCCGTTTTCGGTGCCCGAAATTAAAAAGTTAACGCGGTTTTTATGGGTGGAAATTTCAACATCGCTGATGAAATCTTTTGGCACGCTTTCCATCCACACCGTTTGCCAAATGCCTGAACAGGGCGTGTACCACATACCGCCGCGTTTTCGGCACTGTTTACCGTAGGGGTAAATAAAATCGTCAAAGTCGTTTTCACAAACAACGAGTATCTCATTTTTATCTTTTAAATAATTAGTTGCTTCAAAGGAAAAGGGGAGATAGCTTCCCTTATGCTTTCCTAAAAGTGCCCCGTTTAAATAAACCTTGGCACAACGGTTAACAGAGCCGAAATGAATTAAGGTTTTCTCTTTTTTAAAGCCAACGGGTAGGGTGAAGGTCTTTTTATAAAATAAGTAATAACCCTTTTTAAAGGTCCTGTTTATGCCTGAAAGTAAGGATTCGGGACAAAAAGGTACAGTGATTTTTTCCTTAAAGCTTTCAGGAATTTCGCCGTTTTTATTGCAAGCAAACTCCCACTGGCCGTTAAGGCAAAAATAAGAATCCCTTTTAAACGCGGGTCTTGGATATTCGGCTAAAGGCGTACCATTAAGATTTTCACCCTGTTTTGTTAAAAGATGTTTAAGCATTGATTTTATTTTCCTTTTTAATTTTTAAGATGGTAAATGCAAGGGCGATGCACAAAACAAAGGACACTACTAATGCTGCGAGAAAAATGTTTTGGTTAGGAAGAAAGGAAACGGTGCCATCGCTGTTTAAAATTGTATCAGCATTTTTTAGCACCGCGGCGCCGATTGCGGGACCCACGATACCGGGGATAAGCACCTGACCCACAATGCGAAGGCCCTGGAACATTCCTGCCTTGCCCTTTGGGGTGTAGTGGCGAATTACGGCGCCAAAGGCGGCCATTCCCGAAAGATATCCGCACATCATAAACAGTGAACCTATAAAAA
Organism: Acutalibacteraceae bacterium; assembly: GCA_045602605.1. Lineage (GTDB taxonomy): Bacteria > Bacillota > Clostridia > Oscillospirales > Acutalibacteraceae > SIG587. The sequence continues at coordinate 1,120 of JAZSBX010000105.1, read as the reverse complement.
CGAGGGCTGTGTGTTTAAAGAGATATAGAATGATAAAACCAAGCATTAAAAGCGCGGTGCTTAAAATCACCGACCTTGCAAAGCCGATTTTATCATAAAGCCTGCCGAAAACAGCGGTGAAAACCGAGGCTAAAATAATGGCGGGAGCCATTATAAAAACATAATTTGTAAGACCTAAACTCTTTTCATAGTAGATAATGAGATAGGGCATAAAAATTTGAATAGCAATGCCGAAAACCGTAAAACAAACAAGGCACAGGTAGAGCAGGGGATTGCCTTTTATTACCTTCGGTGTGAAGCCATAAACAATGTTTTTAAAATAATTCTTATTTTCCTTATTTTTTATTGTGGACTCTTTAATTGTGAAAATACCAACGACACCAATAACTAAAACCGTTATGCCGATAATAAGAAAAATAGAGGTCCAGCTTTCGGCTTTGTCAAGATTAAAACCGAGGAAACCGCCGAAAACCACAAGAATTGCCATAAGGGGCATCATTGAGTTAATTCCTTCGGCCGCGCCGCGATTTAAATCGGTGGTGGAATCGGTAAGCCAGGCATTAAAGCAGGCATCGTTGGCTGAGGAACCGAAAAAGGTCATAACACAGTCAAAAATAATAACAAGGGTAATGCAAACCGCCGAAGCCGAGGTGACAAAAGGGAAGAGCGCCGATACGGTTTCGGTGTTAATAAAGGAAAAGGCCAAAATTGAAATGCCCCACAAAATGTAACCGCCGCAAATAAATGCCTTTCGGTTTCCAAGGCTATCGGAAAGGGCGCCGATTAAAACCGTTGTTAGCGTTGCGGTAACAGCGGAAGCTGCAACCATTAGAGAAATATCGGTAGCAGATGCGCCGAACATTTTGTAGATAAATACGTTAAGGTACATATTTTCCACAACCCAAGCAACCTGACCGATTAAACTGAAGATAACAAGCGTGAGCCAAAATTTGCTGTTTTTCGTAGCCATATTTAAGCCTCCAAACATTTTTCTTTGTTTAATGATACCATATTTCTTTAAAGTTAGTCAATAATACCCTTAAAACTTAAACAAATTAAGGCAAAAAAGCAAATATTTTCTTGATTTGGCACCCCAAAACCATTATAATATATCATAGGG
>JAZSBX010000104.1:0-3490 GCA_045602605.1 Acutalibacteraceae bacterium | reverse complement strand
AACTTTTCTAAACAAAGGGAAGCGATTTTAGGGGTTTTAAATGGCACCAAAACACATCCCGATGCCGCCTGGGTTTACAGCGAAACACGAAAGCTCATTCCAAATATCTCTCTGGGAACGGTTTACCGCAACCTCGCAAAGCTTCAGGAAAGCGGAGAAATAGTAAGTCTTGGTGTTTACGGCGGGGTGGAGCGGTTTGATGCCGATGTTAAGGAACACCTGCATTTTTACTGTAAAAACTGCCAAAAGATTTTGGACATCAGCGAAAAACATCTTTTGCCCATAAAGAAGGCAGAAAAACTGCTGGGTGCCGAAATTGAAAGTGTCACCTGCGTTTTCGAAGGAAAATGTAATGATTGTGTAAATTTACTTAAAAACAACTAAAATTAAATTGGAGGAAAAATTATGAAAAAATGGGTTTGTTCTGTATGTGGTTATGTTCATGAGGGGGACACTCCTCCCGCAAATTGCCCCCAGTGCCGCGTTCCTGCTGAGAAGTTTAACGAGCAGTCAGGCGAAAAGACCTGGGCTGCCGAACATGTTGTAGGCGTTGCAAAGGGCGTTGATGAAAGAATTATCGAGGGTCTTCGCGCTAACTTTGAGGGCGAGTGCTGCGAGGTTGGTATGTACCTTGCAATGGCACGTGTTGCTCATAGAGAGGGTTATCCCGAAATCGGTCTTTACTGGGAAAAGGCAGCTTACGAAGAGGCAGAGCACGCTTCTAAGTTTGCAGAGCTCCTCGGAGAGGTTGTGACCGATTCTACAAAGAAGAATCTTGAGCTTCGTGTTGATGCTGAAAACGGCGCAACTGCCGGCAAAACCGAGCTCGCTAAGCTTGCTAAAGAACTCGGTCTTGATGCTATCCACGACACCGTTCACGAGATGGCTCGTGATGAAGCAAGACACGGCAAGGCATTTGAAGGTCTTCTTGCAAGATACTTTAAATAAAAAGTACATTTTGCAGGGGAACTAAAAAACTCCCCTGCATTTTTTATAAGGAGAGAGTTTTATGGATAAAAAAGTTATTGAACTTCTTAATGACCAAATCAACAAGGAATTTTACAGCGCATATCTTTATCTTGACATTGCTAACTTTTTTGATGACCTTGATTTAGATGGCTTCGCAAATTGGTATAACATTCAGGCTCAGGAGGAAAGGGACCACGCACTTTTATTCCTTCGTTATCTCCAGAGCAACGGCATTAAGGCGGAACTTAAAACAATCGATAAGCCTGATAAGGTTTTCGAAAACCCCATTGACCCCCTTTATGCCGGCGCCGAGCACGAACGCTATGTTACCGATTTAATTCATAATATTTATGATGCTGCCTATTCGGTTAAAGATTTCCGCACAATGCAGTTCCTTGATTGGTTTGTAAAAGAGCAAGGTGAGGAAGAGGAAAACGCCGATAAGCTTATTGCCAAATTTAAACTTTTCGGTGATGATCCCAAAAGCCTTTATCTTTTGGACCAGGAGCTTAGCACCCGTGTTTACACCGCACCTTCCCTTACAATTTAACACTCAGAGGGGTGAAAACCCCTCTTTTTTAATTGCATTTTTAAATATCCTGTTATATAATATGGATTGGTGTTGTGTATGATAAGAAATGCAAAAGCAACTGAACTCCTAGAAATCCTTGAGGTTTATGATACGGCTCGGGATTTTATGCGTAAAAATGGAAATCCTACACAGTGGGCAAACGGTTATCCAAACGAAGCCGTTTTAACCGATGACATTGAGAAAAACCGACTTTTTGTTTTAGAGGAAAGTGGAAAGATTATCGGTGTTTTTATGTTCACACTTGATGAGGAGCCCACCTATAAAATCATTGAAAAAGGCGCCTGGCGGGATAATTCCCTTTACGGCACCATTCACCGCGTTGCAAGTTCAGGCGTGCGTGGCGGTGTTTTAAATGAGGTTATTGCTTTTTGCGAGAATAAAATAAGACACCTTAGAATTGACACGCATAAAGATAACACCGTTATGCAAAATTTGCTTTTAAAAAACGGCTTTTCCTATTGCGGAATTATTCATCTTGAAAGCGGCGATGAACGTTTAGCTTATGAAAAAAACTGATAAAAGGGGAATATAAATGTCAGGAACCCTGCTTTTAATTTTTGAAATTATCGGTACAATTTCCTTTGCCGTTTCAGGTGCAATCACGGCGATAAATAAGAAAATGGACATTTTCGGCGTTATCATTTTAGGTATCGTTACTGCTGTTGGCGGTGGCGCAATAAGGGATTTAGTGCTTGGCATCAACCCGCCTGTTACCTTCACAAGCCCAGTTTATGCTGTTGTTGCCGCAGTTACGGCAATTATAGTTTTCATTCCCGCGGTGCTTAAGTTTTTACATAAGAAAAAAGCAATTTATGATTATGCGCTTCTTGTGATGGATTCTTTAGGCCTTGCGGTGTTCACGGTTATCGGCATTGAGACCGCCGTTTCAAACACGAGCGAATTCAACTCATTTTTGCTTTTGTTCGTTGGCGTTATAACGGGTATCGGTGGTGGAGTGCTTCGTGATATTATGGCAGGCAACATACCCTACATTTTTGTTAAGCATTTTTACGCCTCGGCATCTCTTATCGGTGCTGCGGTGTGCATAGTTCTTTGGAGTTTAATTGGTCATGAATGGGCAATGATTTTGGGCAGTGCCACGGTTTTTGTGCTTAGAATTTTAGCGGCACACTTCCACTGGACCTTGCCACACCCAAAGGAGTTTTAGAAAGGAACTGATTAAAAATGAAAATTGTTGTTTCAGGTTGTGGAAAAATCGGTTTTGAAATTATTAAAAATCTTGTAAGCGAGGGTCACGATGTTATCGCTGTTGATAACAACTCGGCAGCCATTGAGGAAATTACTAATGTCTGCGATGTTATGGGCGTTACAGGCAACTCTGCCGACTGTGAGACCCTGGCGGAGGCAGGCATTGCTGATACCCAGCTTTTTGTTGCCGTTACGGGCTCTGATGAAATGAATATGCTCAGCTGTTACATTGCCAAAAGAATGGGCGCCGAGCACACCATTGCAAGAATCAGAAACCCTGAATATAATGATAACAGTTTAAGCTTTATGCGCCAGCAGTTGGGGCTTTCCTTGTCGGTTAACCCCGAGCTTTTAACAGCAAAGGAAATTTTTAATGTTCTTAAATTTCCATCGGCCATTAAGGTTGAAAACTTTTCAAAAAGAAACATTGAACTTGTTGAAATAAAGCTTTCTGCCGATAGTGAGCTTGATGGTGTAACTGTGTCTAAAATGCGTGAAAAATATAAGGCTGATTACCTCGTTTGCGCCGTTACGCGTGGGGAAGAGTCTTTTATTCCCGATGGTAACTTCACCTTAAAGGCAGGGGACAAAATCGGTATAATTGCCGCGCCCAACGAACTTCAAAAGCTTCTTAAAATGCTTGGCGTTTTGCGCAAACAGGCAAGCAGTGTTATGATTCTTGGTGCCAGCAAAACGGCTTATTATCTTGCAAAAATGCTG
>JAZSBX010000103.1:0-2252 GCA_045602605.1 Acutalibacteraceae bacterium | reverse complement strand
GACACCCAGATTGCGGCGGAAAACCGTATTCAGGAGGTGCGCGGTACCCTTTGCGACCAATTTGAGGGCATTTCGGAAATGCTAAACGAAATGGTTAACGAACTAAACGAACAGGAGCATTACGAGGCAGGCCTTGCCTCGCGGCTGGGATTTGCCTTTAAGGAAATGGGGCTTGACGTTAAGGAGTGCGTTTGCAAAACCGATAAATTCGGCCGCCTTTCCATTGATGCCGCTATTTTGGATAATGGCTTCGGCGCCATAAACAAAATGCAGATAATGCGCTCGGCAGGCGCCATTTGCGACAGGGATTTTGATGTTCCCACCGTTAAACGGGGCGGCGGGGATATAAATCTTTCCATCAGAGAACGGGCGCGCCTTTTTGCCGAGGTGGGCGCCGAACAGATAAGTTCAAGCGGCGCGATGTGCGGTGATTCCTACAACTGGTTTAACGATGGCAAGGGCCGCCTTGTTCTCCTGCTTTCTGATGGCATGGGCTGTGGGGGCAGGGCGGCGGTGGATTCCGCCATGGCAACGGGACTATTTTCCCGCCTTATAAAAGCAGGCTTCGGCTTTGACTGCGCCCTTAAAATTCTCAACTCATCAATGCTCTTTAAATCAACCGATGAATCCTTAACAACGGTGGATGTTGCCTGCCTCGATTTATTCACAGGCACCCTTGACCTTTTAAAGGCAGGCGCCGCCCCCACCTTCGTGCGGCGAAACGGGGTCACGGGCAAGGCGCAAAGCACCTCACTTCCTGCAGGGATTTTAAGGGAAATCGGCTTCGACAAGGGGCAGGTGAAAATCGGCCCAAGGGATATTATTTTAATGGTCTCCGATGGGGCTACGGGGGAGGACAACCAGTGGATTTGCGATGAACTGCAAAGGTGGGGCAACGACACGGCCCAGCATCTTGCCGAGCACATCGCCCGACTTGCCGCCTCAAGGCGCAGTGACGGTCACACCGATGACATCACCGTTATTGCGGCAATTATAAGCAGAGCATAAAAAAAGAGTGACCAACGGTCACTCTTTTTTAAGTCATTTTTTAAAGCACATCATTCTTAATAATGTCCTCGTAGGTTTCTCTTTTAATAACCAAACGGTCCTGTCCTTGGCGAAGGGCAACCATTGCAGGACGGGGGTTGCGGTTGTAGTTGGAGGCCATTGAGTAGTTATAGGCGCCCGTGGCGAAAACTGCAACCGTGTCACCTGCCGAGGGCTTTGTTAAGGCTACGTTTTCCTGAATTAAATCGCCGCTTTCACAGCACTTTCCTGCAACGGTGGCAACGTAATCGGTGTCCTCATTTGCCTTGTTGGCAACGCAAAGGGAATATTCACTCTTATAAAGGGCGTAGCGTGGGTTATCACACATACCGCCGTCAACAAGCACGTAGTTTCTAACATCCCGAATTTCCTTAACGGCGCTTACGGTGTAAAGGGTCAGCCCCGCATTTGCCACAATGGAACGACCGGGCTCCATATAGATAAAGGGCAGGTCCAGATTATGCTTTTCACAGGTGTTGCGAATGGTGTCGTGAACAAGCTTTATATATTCCTCGTAAGGCACGGGGTCATCCTTTTCGGTGTATTTAATACCAAATCCGCCGCCCAGGTTAAGTTCGGTAAGGGTTATGCCCACCTCATCTCTCACCTGAGCCATAAAATCAATCATTTTTTCGGCTGTGACCTTAAAGGGCAAAACCTCAAAAATCTGGGAGCCAATGTGGCAGTCGGCGCCAACCACCTCAACGTTTTTAAGGGTGGCGGCAAATCGCATAATTTCAAGAGCCTCGCCGTTTTCCATTGCCACGCCGAACTTGGAGTCAATTTGACCCGTCATAACAAATTGGTGGGTGTGGGCATCAACGCCGGGCTTAATGCGGAAAAGAATTTTAACCTTTTTTCCGAGGCTTCCTGCGATTTTTTCAATGCGCAAAAGCTCTTCTTTGTTATCAACGATAATTCTGCCAACGTTCTGGCTTATTGCTTCAAAAAGCTCGGTTTCGCTTTTGCTGTTGCCGTGAAAACAAATATCGGCAGGGTCGGTGCCTGCCTTTAAAGCGGTGTAAAGCTCGCCGCCCGAAACCACGTCAACACCAAGACCGCACTCCTTAACAATTTTGTACATAAAAACGGCGGAAAGGGCTTTAGAGGCAAAAAGAACCTTGCCGCGGCCGCCGTAAAACTTATCAATAGAGTTTTTGTAGGCAAGACAGTTTTTTATAACCACGTCCTCATCCATAACGTAA
>JAZSBX010000102.1:0-14082 GCA_045602605.1 Acutalibacteraceae bacterium | reverse complement strand
GCTTTTTCTTGTGGCTTTCAACCAGAATCGTGCCAACTGCGCGGCCGATTTCAAGGGCCCTTGTGCAGGTAAGTTCGGTGTTTGCAATACCGCGAACACCATCGGTTCCAAAAAGTCTTCCCATTTAAAATTCCTTCTTTCCTAAAATATAAGGGAATTAAAATTTTTCAACAATCTTTGAGCCTGTTTTAAAAATTGAGTTAGCGGGAACAACGCCGCGAACACAGGACAGGGGATAGATGTTGGAATTCTTACCAATGACCGTGCCGGGATTTAAAACGCTGTTGCAGCCAACCTCAACGCCGTCACCAAGCATTGCGCCGAATTTTTTAAGGCCTGTTTCAATAACCTCATCACCGCATTTAACTTTAACCAGAGTTTTATCACTCTTAACGTTTGAGGTAATGGAGCCGGCACCCATGTGTGAGCGATAACCGAGAATGGAATCACCAACATAGTTAAAGTGTGGGACCTGAACATTATCGAATAAAATAGCATTTTTAAATTCGCAGGAATTTCCTGCAACACAGTTTTTACCAATAATAACATTACCGCGAATGAAGGCTCCCGTTCTAAGCTCTGCACCATCACAAATAATTGCGGGACCGTTCAGGGTGGCGTTTGGGGCAATCTTTGCGGTTTTTGCAATATAAACATTGCCGTTTACAATGTTAAATTCATCAGGTGAGAGGGTTTTGCAAAGCTCAACGATAAACTCGCCAATGTGGGGTAAAACCTCCCAGGGGTAGGTGTGTTTTTCTAAAAGAGGTTTTGCAACAGTATGCTGCAAATCGTAAAGGCTGACAATTTCTGCGCATTCCATTATAATGCGACTCCTTTCGGATTATTAGATTTTGCTACTTTTTATTAGATTTTACCACTTTTTATGGGTTATGTCAATAAAATAACCATAAATGATATTAATCATTCACGGGTATTAAAACTATTTTTATCACATTATAGCGCAAAGAATCATCATTTCACGAAGGGCTTTATAAATGCTGTCCAGGTCACTAATGGGCAACGGGTTTTGTCCAAGGCCTACCTCCACCGTGAAAGCGGGGCGACCGAACTCTTTAATAAACCAGTCCTTAAAACCTCCGCCTGTGGCAATGGGTGACGGCACGTCAAGGGCGTAACCGCTTGAGGCCGCCATAATTTGCGCCATTTTTTTGGCTCGCGGCGGCATTTTTTCGCCAAAAGACCAGTAAATCACCTCACCTTGTGAGTGAAAGGCAACAGCGTGGCGGATTTGCGTACAGCGGCAAAGTTCACAAAGGGCAATGGTTTCAGGCTCGCTTTCGGGGGAAAAACCGCCGAAACGGGTCATTGACGGCCCTAAAATTCCCATTTCTTTTTCTCTGACCTTCAGTTCCTTCCAGCCTGCATCAAAATTATGGTTTAAATCAACACCTCTGGCGTTTGCATTCCATTTTTCATAATTTCCACCACAAAGGGAATGGATATGCTCTTTAAGATAGCCGCAACCCATTTCCCCGTGCAAAGAAATTTCGCAGCCATCGGGGTTTATCAGCGGTAAAATAAGCAGTTCTCTGTTTCCCATTGCTTTGTGCACGTTAATTCCGCAAAATTCTTTATTTTCGGCCAAAGCCCCACACAGTTCTTCGGCAAATTTAAGCACAAGATTACAGGTAATTCTTTCGCTTCCGTGAAAGGCGGCGGCAAATAAAACGCGGTCACGACCATTGCCGATTTTAATAAGGGGGATTTCTCTGCCAACGCAGCTTTTACCAATGGAGGAGACCTTTAAAAAAGGATAGCGCCTTAATAGTAAAAATATTTTTTGTTTGACATTGATATAGTCGTAGTCTATACTGTTAATAATGGCTTCCATCTTTAATTTCTCCTTTAATTTCATATACTAAAATCTTATGTTGCGTGGGGGTAAAATATAATGAATTTAGAAGAAAAGACAATAAGTAAAAACACCCTGTTTTCAGGCCGAATTATAAACTTAAGGCAGGATACGGCCCTTTTGCCCAACGGCGCCACCGCAACGAGAGAGGTTGTTGAACACCCCGGTGGAGTTTGTGTTGCGGCAATAGATGAAAATGATAACCTTTTAATGGTAAAGCAGTTTCGATATCCTTATAAAGAGATTATTTTAGAGGTGCCTGCAGGAAAACGGGATAAAAGCGGCGAAGACCCTCTGAATTGCGGCAAGCGTGAGCTTAAAGAGGAAACGGGGGCAACGGCAGGGCAGTATATATCGCTGGGTGAACTTTATCCAAGCCCGGGTTATTGCGATGAGATAATTCATTTGTTTGCCGCAAAGGATTTAACATTCGGGGAAACTTGCCCCGATGAGGATGAATTTTTGGCGGTGGAAAAAATCCCCCTCAAAACCGCCACTGAAATGGTTTTAAACGGCGAAATAAAGGATGCCAAAACACAGGTTTGCATTTTAAAGCTTAACGCGCTTAAAGAAAAAGGATTATTTTAAAGAAATTAAAAGCAGGTTTGCAATGCAAACCTGCTTTTTCCTTTAGAAATTATAAATTTTTCTGGCATTGCCGCTTAAAATCTTTTTGTTGTCCTCCTCACATAAATTGAGGCTTAAAAAGGTTTCAAGTTCTGCTTTTGGCGACCACATTGGATAATCGGTGCCGAACAGAACGCGGTCGGGGGTGTATCGCTCAATGATTTTTTTGGCCGTTTCCTTTTCTAAATAAGGAAAGCTTGAAGAACAGTCAACGTAAAAGTTTTTAAAGTTGCAAAGCTTGTGGGAAGCCTCATCCCAAATTGACCAGCCGCCGAAATGGGCGCCCACAATAACCAAATCGGTGTAGATTTGTAAAATGGGAACAAGGCGGTTGGGATTTGAAAAATCATAACGGTAGTCACCCGTGTGCATTAAAATGGGGAGTTTGTGTTTTTCGCAAAGCTCATAAATTTTAAGACAGCGATAATCATCAATTTTAAATCGCTGAATGTCGGGATGAAGCTTAACACCGTGAAGCCCAAGACCGATTAAATGTTCAATATCACCCACCAAATCCTCGCTGTCGGGGTGCATTGTGCCAAGCCCCGTAAATTTGCCGCCGCTTTTTTCAACCTCTTCGGCGATAAAATTATTGATGCTTGCAACCTGCTTCGGTGTTGTGGCAACCGATTGCACAATAAAATGGTCAATGCCCGCCTTTTTACCTAATCTTAAAAGGTTTTCGGTGGTGCCGCTTCCTACCGAATGCTCACCGTAAAATGTGTCGGTGCCGTTAACCGCCTTTGATGCGATTTTTTCGGGGTAAATGTGGCAGTGAGAATCGGTGACAAAATATTTATCCTTAATCACTTGATTTCACCAGACTTTATCTTTTCGGCGGCTTCCTCACGCATTTTGTATTTTAAAATTTTACCTGCCGCATTCATCGGGAAGCTGTCAACAAAATCAATGTAGCGAGGAACCTTGTGGCGCGCCATATTGGCAAGAATAATGCCTTTAACCTCCTCGGCGGTCATTTGCTGACCTTCTTTAAGGATAATGCAGGCCATAATCTCCTCACCGTAACGCTCATCGGGAACACCGATAACCTGAACGTCACTCACCTTATCAATGGTGTAGATAAACTCCTCAATTTCCTTCGGGTAGATGTTCTCACCGCCACGGATAATCATATCCTTAAGGCGGCCTGTAATGCGGTAGTTTCCGTCATCATCTCTGCAGGCAAGGTCACCCGTGTGAAGCCAGCCATCCTTGTCAATGGCTTCGGCGGTGGCTTTGGGCATTTTGTAATAGCCTTTCATAATGTTGTATCCACGGGCAACGAATTCGCCGTTAACACCGTTAGGACAATCCTCGCCCGTTTCGGGGTTAACGATTTTGCACTCAACATTGGCAAAGGCGCTGCCAACGGTTTCGGTGCGAACGGTTAGAGAATCGTAATAACTGCTCATTGTACAACCGGGGGATGCCTCCGTCTGGCCGTAAACCGAAACGATTTCCTTCATATTCATAACCTCGGTTGCTTTTTTCATAAGGTCGGCAGGGCAGTTTGCGCCTGCCATAATGCCAACGCGCATATATGAAAAGTCGGTCTTTTCAAAATCGGGGTGTTGCATCATTGCAATAAACATTGTGGGAACGCCGTTAAAGGCTGTGATATGCTCGTTGTGAACACAGGAAAGGGCAGGACCGGGAGAAAAATAGGGCAGGGGATACATAGTGGTGCCGTGGGTCATGCTTGCGGTCATAGAAAGCACCATACCGAAGCAGTGGAACATAGGCACCTGAATCATCATTCGGTCGGCCGTTGATAAATCCATATGGTCGCCGATATATTTTCCGTTGTTAACAACGTTGTAGTGGGTGAGCATTGCGCCTTTTGGGAAACCCGTTGTACCCGAAGTGTACTGCATATTGCACACGTCATCCTTATCAACGGCGGCCGCCATTCGGTAAATCTCGTTAAGCGGAGTCTGACATGCAAACTCCAAGGCCTCGTTCCAGTTGAGGCAACCCTTTTGGCTGAAGCCTACGGTGATAACGTTGCGAAGAAATGGCAACTTGCCTGAATGCAGGGGTTTTCCTGCCTTAAGGGTTTCAAGTTCAGGGCAAAGTTTAGCAATAATTTCTCCGTAACTCGTTTCTTTAGTGCCCTCGGTCATAATTAGCGTGTGGGTGTCAGACTGTTTTAAAAGATACTCCGCTTCGTGAATTTTGTAGGCGGTGTTCACCGTAACCAAAACGGCGCCGATTTTTGCCGCCGCCCAGAAAGCAATGTACCATTGAGGCACGTTGGAAGCCCAAACAGCAACCTTTGTGCCTGCCTTAACGCCTAAAGAAACAAGGGTTCTTGCGAAGGTGTCAACATCATCACGAAACTCGCTGTAGGTTCTTGTGTAATCAAGTGTGGTGTATTTAAAAGCATATTGGTCGGGGAATTCCTCAACCATTTTATCAAGCACCTGACCGAAGGTGTAGTCAATAAGCAAATCCTTTTCCCAAACGTACTTTCCCGTGTGGGCGCGGTTGAAATAAAGCACCTTTTCGTTTTTAGAGGTGTCGCCAAACTGCTTAATAAAGTTAACGAAATGGGAGAAAATGATTTCTATATCATCAATTTCCTTACACCATTCGGGGTTCCAGACCAGGGAAATGAAACCGTCAAAATTAACCGAGCGAAGGGCAAGCATCATTTCCTTAACGGGCAGTTTTCCTTCGCCTGCAAGGCAAAACCTGATTTCATCGCCGTTTTTCTCGGCATCACTGAAATGAACGTGGCGAACATAGGCGCCCAGGTTTTTAATAACGGTGTCGGGCTCCTCGCCAAATTCAAAGAATGCGGCTGATAAATTCCACAGCGCTCCCAAATAATCACTTGCAAAGCGTTCCAGCATATCGCGGAGTGCCTTTGTGTCGGCAAAAAGACCTGAAGTTTCAATTAAAATAGAGATTTTGGCATTTTCCGCCGCATCCAAAACCTGGCTTAAAACCTTGTAAACCTGTTCGGTGGCGGCTTTATCTCCAAGGGCTGCAGTTGCTTTTACACGAATGCAGGGGATTTTAAGATTTTTTGCAATGTTTAAGCAGGTGGAAATTTCCTCATTAAACGTTTTTTCCGAAGCCTTATCGGCAATGTTTGAAATTGTGTCAATGCAGGGAATCTGCAGTTTCTTTTCATAAAGGCGCCTTACGGTTGCGGCGGCGGTGTAATCGTGAAATGCGCCGTTTTTATCGGTGAAAAGGCGGTTGTAAACGTTGTGTAACTCGATGCCGTCAAAATGCAAATCCGAGGCAATGGCGCAAAAATCTTCAAAGGAGCCTTCGTGCCAGCCCTTTGTGGAAAAAGAGAGTTTCATTTTTTATGCCTCCTCGTAAACAATCTTGTTAACGGCGTTGATATAGGCCTTAATACTTGCGCCGATAATATCCGTTGAAACACCGTTGCCCGAATAAAGCTTGCCGTTTGAACGAAGCTTAACAATGGCACTGCCAAGTGCCTGGCGACCCTCGGTTACCGCCTGAATCTGGAAATCATCAAGTTCATAGTGCGCGCCGATAATACTCTCTACCGCTAAAAATGCGGCGTTAACGGGGCCGTCACCGATTTGAACGCCCTGTATCTCTTTACCGTTTTTAGAAAGGGTGATTTGCGCGCTTGATGAAATGATATTTCCGCTTGTAATAACGTAATTCTCAAGTTTGTAGGTTTCGGGAACCTGCAAAGCAACTGTTGCAATAATTGCATCAAGCTCCTTTGCGCCAACGGTTTTCTTTTCGGCAACACGGCAAAATTCCTCGTAAACACGGGCGCAGTCTTCATCCGATAAATCATAGCCGAGTTTCACTGCGGCGGCAATAACGGCTTCCTTAGTGTCCTTGGCATCAAGGCGGAATTCCTCATATTCTCCCCAAATGCCGCTTGTCACGCCTTCGGTTTTGGCGTTATCGCTAATACGGGAAATTTGTTTAACAATTCGGTGAAGTTCGGTCTGCTTAATGGCGGCGGCAAAACCATAATCGTTGCCGCAGTTTTTAATCATATCACTAAATGCTTCAAGGTCAACGCCGTTTGAACCAATGTCGGTTTTAACGAAATCAACACCGCTTCTCACACTTAAAATTGCCCCAGCCACTGCAAAAGAGCATTTATTCTCGCAGGAAACACCTACAGGGACACTTAAAGAATTGGCAATGTCTGAAACAAATTTTGCAAAGTCATCGGGCATCTTTGTACCTGCGCTGTCGCAAATGCAAACCGAATCGGCGCCTGCTTTAACGGCAACGTCAATAGCCTGCTTTAAAAAGTCGGCTTCAGCGCGGGTTGCATCAACAGCGCAAAACTCAACCGAGCCGCAAAGCTTTTTAGCGTGTGACACGGCAGTTTCAATCCATTCTACCATTTTAGGCGCCTTTTTGCGGGCGGAATATTCCATTAAAGCGGTGGAAAGGGGCAGTTCAATTCTAATGCGGGGTTTTTCTGCATTAGCAAGGGCTGCCGCAGCATTTTCAATACTTTCAGGGGTACTGCCTGCGCCAACGCTTATAACGCTGTTTTTAACAAAAGCCGAAACGGTGCGAACGAAAAGGATATCGGTTCGTTCGTTTTTTATTTCAGGAAGCTCTATGGTGTCAACGCATAGTCGCTCTAATTGACGGGCAATTTCAATCCTCTCCTTAAAGGAAAAGGCGCCGTTTTCGCGAGCAAGTGTTGCATCATAAATTCCGATTGTTTTCATAGTTTATCACCTTTCAATAAAAAATCCCTTAGAACAGTATATTACTGTTCTAAGGGACGAAATAACATTTTCGCGGTACCACCCTAATTGTCATAAAATGACCACTCTGTAAGGCTCAAACAAGCCTTTTGCCTTGGTAACGGGGCAAGCCGTAACTGCTTAAACTGTATTTCAGCAGTTATGCTCCGGAGAGAGACTTTTTCACGCCGTTCACACTGCCTTACACCAACCGACAGTTCTCTTTGCTGAATTAAAGCGGAAAAATAATTCCATCATCGCATTTAAAAAAGAAAAATTTTAAGTCATTATAACACAGCAAAATGGCTTTGTCAATAATGTTTTTTATTTTTTAAGCACTTTTTTGCACCAGGTGCGTTTGCCGCATTCGGTGCATTTTAAATAGCGTGTAGTTCCCATATGCATAGCGTTAAGCGCCTCGGTATAAGTTGGTACAATTTCGTGGCCGCAGTTTTTACATTTGTATGCGCCTACGCTTACCTCAAGTTTAAGGGCATAAAAACAGGGAATTAAAAACACAACGCAGGCCCCAAGAATTGTAACTAACTGCCATACACCTTCTGGTACCAAAAATGCGGCAGCGGATATGGTAGCAAGCAAACCAATGATGCTTACAATCATAATTGCCCACATTGCAGTCCAAATGGTTTTGTTTTTATTCTCCATTTCCTTTGCCATATCAAGTAAAAGTTTTTCGTTTTGTTGGTTTTTATTTTCCATATTTATCTTCTCCCCACATAATAATTCATTAACGGTAATTCCCAAAATCTCGCAAAGTTCAAGCATAACGGAAGAATCGGGCATTGCTTTGCCGTTTTCCCATTTTGAAACAGCACGGTCGGTAATGCCTAGTTTTTCCGATAACTGCATCTGCGTAAGATTTTGGATTTTGCGACACTCGGCAATAAATTTGCCGATTTTAATTTGGTCCATAAATTTTTGTCCTCCTTTCGTTAGTGTGACAGGTTCGAGTCCTGTCACACTAATAATTTTATGTGGGTTTTGGTGTTTTGTAAACACACCGTTGGTTGAGTTTATTATTTTATGGTAAATTCGGCAGATAATTCTGCTATAATAATACGGTATTTTCCTTTTTTTAGGGGAACCTTATAACGAGGAGACAGTTCTTTTTTATCGCTTGTGGTTTGACCCGGCAAAACATACACCGCCATTAAAAGGGAGGATGAGTTTTTAATAGTCACTTCTTTCCACGTTTCGTTTTCAAAACGCTCTAAATAAAACACATCGGGGTCGTAACTAAACAAATCATTTTCATTATTGTTTGTTATTATAACGGTGATTTCTTTATCTTTTCTTGAGTATTCGGGGAATTCGGTTGTCATAGTAATTTTTGATAGGTCGGGAGAATTGCCGTAATTTAAAATATCATCAAGAAGTTCTGAATTTACTTCGGGGTTTGAAACGGTGTGCGAAACACTTGAGGGCACCGAGGAGGTAGTAGTGCTTTCTATCGGCGCGCAGGAAGCGATAAACGTTAACAAAACTAAAATCAACAATAAAGAAAAGATTTTTTTGTTAAAATACATAATGTCACCTCTAATATTATTTTAACAAAAAAGGCAGGTTAAATCAATAAAAAACGCTCTTGAAAAATCAAGAGCGTTTTCAAACTTAAATTTCAACAGTCCAATTAAAGGTGTCCTCGATTTTGCCCCACTGAATTCCTGTTAAGGTATCATAAAGCTTTTGGGTAACTTCGCCGATTTCACCGCTATTCACGGCATACTTTTTGCCCTTATAGCAAAGCTCGCCAATGGGGGAAATAACCGCGGCAGTTCCGCAACCCCAAGCCTCTTCCAAGGTGCCGTTTTCCATAGCGTTTTCTAGTTCATCAATGGAAAGAAGTCTCTCACTTACAGTGTAACCTGCTTTTTTTAGAACCTCGATGCAGGATTTTCTTGTAATTCCGGGGAGAATGGAGCCCGAAAGCATAGGAGTGATGATTTCGCCGCCGATTTTGAACATAACGTTCATGGCGCCAACCTCTTCAATATACTTTCTTTCAACGCCGTCAAGCCAGAGAACCTGTGAATAGCCCTTTTGTTCGGCGCGTTCACCTGCCCTGTTAGAAGCGGCGTAGTTACCGCCGCATTTTGCATAACCCGTACCGCCGCGAACTGCACGGACGTCCTCATCCTCAATCATAATCTTAACGGGGTTGATGCCCTCTTTATAATAGCTTCCAACGGGAGAAGCAATGATAGCGAAGGTTGCATTATGAACGGCGTGAACACCTAAAGTTTCATCGTTACCGAACATAAAGGGGCGAAGATAAAGGGAAGTGCCATCAGCCGAAGGAGTCCAGTCCTGCTCCATTTTAACAAACTCGGTAAGCACCTTAAATGCCAAATCTTCAGGGATGGTGGGAAGGCAAAGGCGCTCAGCAGAACTGTTCATTCTGCGAATGTTTTCCATTGGTCTGAAAAGTTGAACCTTGCCGTCCTTACGGCGGTAAGCTTTTAAGCCTTCAAAAATTTCGGAGCCGTAGTGCAAAACGGTGGAAGCAGGGTGCAGGGAAATGTTTGCAAAGGGAATAATTCTTGCATTGTACCAGCCCTTTTCACGGCTATAGTCCATCATAAACATATGGTCGGTAAAGAATTTACCGAAGCCTAAAGTAGATGCCTCGGGCTTTACCTTGGGGTTTTGAGTTTTTGTAACAGAGATTTCCATTTTAATTACTCCTCATAATCTGCGCCGAGTTTAAGCGCTTTAAGGTTTACGTCAAGCATATTGGCGTGCTTCGGGGGAATTACCTTTGCCATTGTAGCCTTAAGGGCTTCCTCATCAAACTGACCTAACACCTTTAAAATTTTACCCATTAAAATCATATTAGCAAGGGTGGGGATACCATTTTCACCTGCAAGGCGGGTTGCAGGAACATAGTAAGCGGTAACATCCTTGCGGTTTACCTTGCGCTCAATAAGGGTGGAATCGGCAAAAACGAGGCCGTGCTCATTAACATCAGGCTCAAATTTGTCAAGGGAAGGCAGGTTCATTGCCACCAAAACATCGGGTTTTGAAACAATGGGTGAGCCAACTGCTTCATCACTTACGATAACCGAACAGCTTGCGGTACCGCCGCGCATCTCGGGGCCGTAGGAGGGAAGCCAGCTAACGTTTTTGTCCTCGGTCAGTCCCTTATAGGCAAGAAATTTACCTGCAAAAAGGATACCCTGACCGCCAAAGCCTGAAAAAAGGAAATTGGTTGTGCTCATATTATTTTTCCTCCTTTGCGCTGCGGTCTTTATAAACGCCTAAAGGATAGTAGGGAAGCATATTATCTTCCAGCCACTTAAGCGCATCGGTAGGCTTCATACCCCAGTTGGTGGGGCAGGTTGAAACAACCTCAATTAAAGAGAAGCCCTTGCCGTCAATTTGATTTTGGAAGGCCTTTTTAATAGCCTTTTTAGCGTTCTTAATGTTTTTAACGTTGTTAACGGTAACACGCTCTAAATATTCGGGGCCGTCAAGCTCACTTAACATTTCGCAAACCTTAACGGGATATCCGCAGTGGTTAACATCACGGCCGTAGGGTGAGGTCTGTGTTACCTGACCGGGAAGGGAGGTAGGTGCCATCTGACCGCCCGTCATACCGTAAATTGCATTGTTAATAAAGATTACGGTAATGTTTTCATTTCTGGCTGCCGAATGCACGGTTTCGGCCATACCGATGGAGGCCAAGTCGCCATCCCCCTGATAGGTGAAAACAATGTGGTTTTCGGGGTCGGCACGCTTAACACCCGTTGCAACGGCAGGCGCGCGGCCGTGTGCGGCTTCAATCATATCACAGTTAAAGTAGTTATAAGCCATAACCGAGCAACCAACGGGGGCAATACCAATGGTCTTGCCTTCAATTTGAAGTTCATCAATAACCTCGGCAACAAGGCGGTGAACAATACCGTGTGTGCAACCGGGGCAGTAGTGCATGGGAACATCGGCTAATGCCTTGGGTTTATCAAAAACAACCATTATTTTGCACCTCCGTTTTCGTTTGCTTTCTTAATTGCCTCCAGCACCTGTTCGGGAGAGGGGATCATTCCGCCAACGCGGTTGCAAAGGGTTACGGGAACCTTGCAGTCGGTGGCAAGTTTAACATCTTCAATCATCTGACCCATTGAAAGTTCAACGGTGATAATTTGTTTCACCTTTTCTGCCGCCGCCTTAAAGGGCGCAGTGGGGAAGGGCCAAAGGGTGATGGGGCGAATCATACCAACCTTGATTCCCTGTTTTCTTGCCTCGTTTACGGCATTTTTGGAAACACGGGCGGCAATACCGAAAGCGGCAATGCAAATTTCGGCATCCTCCATCATATATTCCTCGTACATTGTTTCATTTTCTTCAATATACTTATAACGCTCAAAGCGCTCGAAATTAAACTTTTCAAGCTCCTCGGGAGCAAGGAAAAGTGAGTTTACAATGTTGTGAGGGCGGCTGCATTTTGTACCTGTGGTTGCCCAAGGCTTTTCGGGAGCAGGCTTAACCTCTAAATCAAGAGCAACGGGCTCCATCATCTGACCCATTGTGCCATCGGCCAAAATCATTGAGGTCATTCTGTAGGTGTCGGCAAGTTCAAATCCTTTGATGGTCAGTTCGGCCATTTCCTGAACCGATGCAGGGGCTAAAACAATCATTCTGAAGTCACCGTGACCGCCTGCTTTGGTTGCCTGAAAATAATCCGACTGGCTGGGCTGAATGCCGCCAAGACCCGGACCGCCGCGCTGAACGTTAACAACAAGGGCGGGAAGGTCGGCGCCTGCTAAATAGGAAAGACCCTCGCTCTTAAGCGCAATACCGGGGCTTGAAGAAGAGGTCATAACCCTCTTACCCGTAGAAGAAACGCCGTAAACCATATTGATAGCGGCAATTTCACTTTCGGCCTGCAAAAAGGTTCCGCCGATTTTGGGCATTTTCTTTGCCATATAAGCGGCAATTTCGGTTTGAGGGGTAATGGGGTAACCGAAGTAGTGGCGACAGCCTGCAATAATTGCGGCTTCGGCAATGGCTTCGTTACCTTTCATTAAAACTTTATCTGACATATGTAAAACACCTCTTATCTTTCTACCTTGATTACACAGTCAGGACACATTGTTGCGCAAAAAGCGCAACCGATACAAGCATCCTGGTCGGTAATCTCTGCAGGATGGTGACCCTTTTTGTTGATTTTATCGGGCGCCAAGCGCAAAATCTTTTTAGGACAGGCATCAATGCACAGTCCGCAACCTTTACAGTTGTCTGTTTTGAAATAAAGCTTTGCCATATTCATTTCTCCTTATATGAGCTTTGATTGCAGGGTTAAAGGAAAAAGGTTTTTAACCTCGCCGTCAAATTGGTTGAACAGTTTTTCACTCACGGTGGTCATAACAATGGGAATGTTTGCCGCCTTTGATACCTCATCGGCGTAAGAAATGCTGTTTAAAACATCCTCTTTTGTGGTTAATTCACCAAGGTTAGAGTTATTGACAAGACCTGTGAATTTGAATTTCGCCGCCGTTTCAATTTCCCTCATTACCTCAAGTGTTGAGGCGGCATCGGGGGTTAAAGGGCGGTAGCGGTTAATCACCATAAGCATTTCATAATTGTTTTCGTTTAGTATTTCTTCCCTTATTCTGCCAAGGGCCAGCGCGCCGCGGTCATCACCGCCGATATCTAAAACACACTGCATTTGCTTATCGGCAGTTATGGTATAAATGTCTTGCGGAAGCGCAGGAATGTCAACGTTTGAGTTGGCATATTCTGAGCAAATAAGGCGAATACCCTTTGATTTAAAATCATTGAGGCTGTCCTTGGCCCTGAAATATGGATTAACAATGTCCAAATCCGCAATACAAACGTTATTATACTGCTTTTTGAGTTCAAATGCAATATTTATGGCAACATTTGTTTTACCGCTGCCATAGTGCCCGCAAAGTAATGTTATTCTTTTAAAATTCATTTTAGGTTACCAAATTAAAGTTTATTTCTCTGAATTTTGCCGCTTACAGTCTTTGGCAGACTGTCCTTGAACTCAACAATTCTAGGATATTTATAAGGCGCTGTATGGCTCTTAACGTAATCCTGAATTTCCTTTTTCAGTTCATCGGTACCTGCGGCGCCGTCAACAAGCACTATACTTGCCTTAACAACCTGACCGCGAACCTCATCGGGTGCGGCGGAAACACCGCACTCAAGAACGTAAGGGAGTTCCATAATAACGCTTTCAATTTCAAAGGGCCCAATGCGGTAGCCCGATGATTTGATAACATCATCAACGCGGCCAACGTACCAGAAAAACCCGTCCTCATCACGCCAGGCGGTGTCGCCTGTGTGATAGTAGCCATCGTGCCAAACCTCTTTCGTTTTATCTTCATCACGGTAGTAGCCCGTGAAAAGTCCGCAGGGCGCACCGTTTTTAACGTTAACAACGATTTCTCCAACCTCACCAACGGGAACCTCGTTTCCGTCAGCATCAATTAACTCAACGTTGTAAATGGGGGCAGGCTTGCCCATTGAACCGATTTTATGGGAAGCGCCAACCATATTACCGATAATCATTGTGCTTTCGGTCTGACCGAAGCCTTCAATAATCTGAAGTCCCGTTGCCTTTTCAAATTGGCGGTAAACCTCAGGGTTTAAAGCTTCGCCTGCGGTTGTCATATGCTTAACCGATGAAAAATCGTATTTTGAAATATCCTGTTTAACCATCATTCGAAGCATTGTGGGGGGTGCGCAGAAGGTGGTTATTTTGTGTTTTGCAAACATGGGCAGAATTTCGGCCGCATCAAAACGGTCAAAATCAAAAACAAAGGTTGCGGCTTCGCACAGCCACTGACCGTAAAGCTTGCCCCACATTGCCTTTGCCCA
>JAZSBX010000101.1:0-3326 GCA_045602605.1 Acutalibacteraceae bacterium | reverse complement strand
GACTGAACTCGCCAAGCCCCGTGCCCTCGCACATTGCGGCGGTTATGGCGCAAATTTTATCATCCTTTTGAGCCAACTCGCAAAGGGTTTTTCCGCAAACCGAGGAAAAGGTTTCATTTGTGGATATCTCCACACCCTTTTCAATGTCAAACGAGGAAACGCCGTGGTAGGCGTTGGGGCTTTCTTCGGCAAAAGAATATCCTTTGCCCTTCCTGGTCATAACGTGAACGATTGCAGGGCGATTTTGCTCCTTTGCAATGATGAAAATGTTTTTAAGTTTTGCAATGTCGTGCCCGTCAACGGGACCGAGATAGTTAAAGCCCATACTTTCAAAAATATTGCATTTGTAAATTGCATTTTTAAGGGCTCTTTTTGACCTGAACATTGCCGCAAAAATATATTTACCAAGAGGAATGCTGTTTAAAAACTTTTGGAAGCTATGCTTAAAGCGGTAGTATCGAGGCTTTGTGCGGATAACGCTGAAATACCTTGCCATTGCGCCCACGTTTTTGGAAATGGACATTTTATTATCGTTTAAAACAACGATAAAGGGGCCTTCGGCATCGCCCGCGTTGTTGAGTGCTTCGTAAACCATACCGCCCGTCATAGCGCCATCTCCCACAACTGCAATGGATGCGTGGGTGCTATCCATTCGGGATTTTGCCTCAAAAATCCCGTAAGCCGCCGAAACGGAGTTACTGCTGTGACCCGTGATAAACGAATCGTGCTCGCTCTCACTCGGGCGCATAAAACCCGAAAGTCCACCCTCTTTGCGAAGGGTATCAAATCGGTTAAAACGACCTGTTAAAAGTTTGTGGGTGTAGCACTGGTGACCGACATCAAAGATAATTGAATCTTTAGGTGTGGAAAAAACGCTGTGAAGCGCCACGGTGAGTTCAACAACACCAAGGTTAGATGCCAAATGCCCACCCGTTTTTGAAACCGTTTTAATAAGGCAGTCACGAATTTCCTCACACAAAACCTTAAGCTGGCTGTTATTAAGTTTTTTAACATCATCAGGCGAGTTAATCTGCCTTAAAAATTTATAATCCAAAAAATTCACAGTCCAATCAATTAGTATGTTCTGTTTAAAAGCTGTTCCGTAAGGGCTAAAATTTCCTTTTTGTTGCCCTCATAAGCATTCAGAAGTTCCTTTGCCTCGGCCGTAAGGCTTTTCGCCTTTTCGCGGCAGGCATCAATTCCAAGGGCGGTCACAAAGGTGAATTTTCCGTTCTTAAGGTCGCTGTTAATGGGTTTACCAAGCTCACCTTCATCCCCTGTGGCATCAAGAATGTCATCAATAATTTGAAACGCAAGTCCCAAATTATAGGCAAACTTCTCCCCTGCTTGCACCTGCTTGTTATTACCGCCGCCGAGAATGGTGCCGATTTTAACGGCCGCGCATATAAGCGCGCCTGTTTTGCGGCGATACATTTCGGTTAAGGTTTCAAGAGAGTTTACGTTACCGTTATTCTGAAGGTCAATAACCTGACCGCCAATCATACCGTTAACACCTGCGCATTCGGCCAAAACCGAAAGACTTTCAATAATGCGATATTCCGCAATTCCCTTTGTTTTAAGTGCAAGGCCAAAGGCCTCGGTTAAAAGCGCATCGCCTGCAAGCAATGCAATGTTTTCAGGAAATGCCTTGTGGCAAGAGGGCTTTCCTCTGCGCATATCATCGTTATCCATGCAAGGTAAATCATCGTGAATGAGTGAATAGGTGTGTATCATTTCAAGGGCCGCCGCAAAGTTAACCGCCCCATCAACAGTGCCGCCGCAAAGTTTATAAAACATAAGCATTATTGCAGGGCGAACCCTTTTGCCGCCGCCGAGAGTGCTGTAACGCATTGCCTCAACAACGGTTTTGTAGGAATCGCTGGCGCCCACAAGATTTTTTTCTAAACAGGCCTCCACCATATCGGAATATTCGTTAATAAACGATGTGCTCATTACTCATCCTCCTTTGAGGTTAGCCTAAGTACCTTTTTCTTTGCTTCATCAAGTTTTTTGGTGCAGGTGTCGGATAATTCAATGCCCTGCTCGAAAAGTTTAATTGATTCCTCAAGTGAACACTCACCCGATTCAATTTTATCAACAATTTCATTAAGCTGTGATAATGCGGTTTCAAAATCAAACTCTGCTGCCATTATCATTTTCCTCCTTTGAAATTACACTGCAATTAACTTTACCCCTGTTAAGGGTGATTTTAATTTGGTCGCCCACCGAAAGCTCGGCGGCGCTTGTAACAACGCTGTTTCCCTTTTCAACAACGCTGTAGCCACGGGAAAGCACCTTTAAGGGACTAAAAGAATCGAGCTTTAAAATTTTTTCCCGAAGGTCGGTTTCGTTTTTTAAAAGCAGGTTGTTAACACCCTCTTTAAAGCGCCGTACCGTTTCAAGTTGAAACTGTTCCCTTTTATTTATTATTACGCCGTTTGCATCTTTAAAAACGGCCCTTTCCTTTACGTCTTTTACTTTGTTTTCCAAAACCTGTACTTTTGATTTTAGAAGTGAACACAGCAAATGCTTTTTAAATTTGAGTTCTTTTAAAAGTTCCTCCGTGTTTGGCACTGCAAGTTCCGCCGCAACCGATGGCGTTGCCGCGCGAACATCGGCCACCAAATCACAAATGGAATAATCGCTTTCGTGCCCCACAGCCGAAATAACCGGCACGGGACTTTGGGCAATGGTTCTGGCTAAAGTTTCATCGTTAAATGCCCAAAGGTCGTAGGAAGAACCGCCGCCGCGACCGATGATTATAACATCAACGTTTTCGCTTTCATAAATTTTTTTAAGGGCAGCCACCATATCCTGCGAGGCGCTCGCCCCCTGAACATTAACGGGGTAACAAACGGGGGTGCAAAGTGGATATCGCCTGTTTAAAACGCTTGTTATATCGTGAATGGCGGCACCGCTTGATGAAGTGACAACGCCAACTCGCTTTGGGAATTTCGGAAGGGGTCTTTTGCGCTTTTCATCAAAAAGGCCTTCCCTTAAGAGAACGGCCTTAATGCGCTCAAAATCGGCGGCCAGCTCACCCTCGCCGAAGGGAATTATATTTTCGGCATAGAGCTGATACTGCCCATCCTTTTCATAAAGCGAAACCCTGCCAAAGCAAATCACCTTTTGCCCGTTTTGGGGTGTGAATTTAAGCCTTAAAGCGTTGCTTTTAAACATTACGCTGCGAATTGTGGCCGCATCATCCTTAAGGGCAAAATAAAGATGTCCGCTTGCAAAATGATTTTGGAAGTTTGCAATTTCACCGCAAACGCAAAGATAGCTGAGCTTTGGATTTGCATCTAATAGCGATTTGACATACATAT
>JAZSBX010000100.1:0-28109 GCA_045602605.1 Acutalibacteraceae bacterium | reverse complement strand
CCCCGGTTATGCCGCAAAACGTATGGAAATCGGCGCGGTTATTGCCGCGGCTCCTGCCGAAAATGTAAGGCGCGAGGTTCCGGCCCCGGGAGATATCGTTATTCTACTCGGTGGCTCTACGGGCCGTGACGGTTGCGGCGGTGCAACAGGCTCCTCCAAATCTCACACCGTTTCCTCCATTGAAACCTGCGGCGCAGAGGTGCAAAAGGGTAACGCCCCCGAAGAAAGAAAACTGCAACGCCTTTTCAGAAACAAGGAAGCCACCTTAATGATTAAGCGTTGTAACGACTTCGGCGCAGGCGGTGTTTCGGTTGCTATTGGCGAGCTTGCCGATGGCCTTGAGATTGATTTAAACGCAGTTCCTAAAAAGTATGACGGCCTTGACGGCACAGAACTTGCAATCAGTGAATCGCAAGAGCGCATGGCTGTTGTTGTTGAAAAAGAAAACGTTGAAAAATTCTTAAAACTTGCAAATGAAGAAAATTTGCAGGCTTGTCCCGTTGCGGTTGTTAAGGCTGAGCCTCGCCTTGTAATGAATTGGAACGGTAAAAAAATCGTTGATATCAGCCGTGAGTTTTTAAACTCCAACGGTGCTGATAAACACATAAAAATCACTCCTGCCGCCCCTGAATTTAAGGAAAAAGAAATTGTTGGAAGTTTTAGCGAAAACCTTGAAAAAATGGCAGGCGACCTTAACATTTGTTCAAAACGCGGTCTTTCAGAGCGCTTTGATTCCACCATTGGCGCAGGCACGGTGCTTATGCCCTTTGGCGGTAAAAATCAGTTAACCCCCATTCAGGCAATGGTGCAAAAGATTTCGGTTGAGAAAAAACACACCGATAATTGTTCCTTTATGTCTTGGGGATATAACCCTTTTATTACCGAGCAAAGTCCCTACCACGGCGCCTACCTGGCCGTTGTTGAATCAGTTTCAAAACTTATCGCCACAGGCGCCTCTTTTGAAGACGTGTATCTTACGTTCCAGGAGTATTTTGAGCATCCCGGTAAAGATGGTAAACGCTGGGGCAAACCCTTGGCCGCGCTTCTTGGCGCTTTCAAGGCCCAAATGGAACTTGGAATCGGTTCCATTGGCGGTAAGGACTCAATGAGTGGCTCTTTTGAAGACCTTGACGTTCCGCCCACACTTGTTTCCTTTGCAGTTACAACGGGCAAAACAAGTGACGTTGTTTCAAACGACTTCAAAAAAGCAGGGAACAGGGTTATTAAACTGTCCCCCGAAATTGATAAAAACGGCCTGCCCGTAACAGGTTCTCTTATTGACCTTTATAACACCATCACAACACTTATGCGTGACGGTCAGGTGCTTTCCTGCTATGCTTTAGGTCTTGGCGGCATTGCAGAGGCTGTTATGAAAATGGCAATGGGCAACGGTTTTGGCTTTGAATTTAACGATGAGCTATCCCTTAAAGATATTTTCGGTTATTCCTACGGCTCCTTTATTTTAGAGGTTACCGATGATGTGGAATTAGGAACGCTTGTGGGCACCGTTAAAGATAACGAATTTATCAGTTATAATGCCGAAAAGGTTAATGTTAACCAACTGCTGGGCATTTATGAAGATAAGCTGGAAAGCGTTTATTCCTGCAATATTAAAAATACCGCAAAGAACATTGAAACATTTAGTTTTGAACTGACCAAGCGCGTAGCCCCTGCAATTAAGGTGGCTAAGCCCAAAATCCTTATTCCTGCATTTCCCGGCACTAACTGTGAGTTTGACTCCGCAAAGGCTGTTCGTGATGCAGGCGCCGAGCCCGAAATCGTTGTTATCAACAACCTGAGCGCATCGGGAATCAGCCGTAGTGTTGAAACCTTTTCAAATAAACTCAAAGAATCTCAAATGATTTTCATTCCCGGTGGATTTTCGGGCGGCGATGAGCCCGATGGCAGCGGTAAGTTTATCACCGCATTCTTTAGAAATGCGCAAATTAAGGAAGGCGTTTCCGATTTACTTGATAACCGCGATGGTTTAATGTGCGGTATTTGTAACGGCTTCCAGGCGCTTATTAAGCTTGGTCTTGTGCCTTACGGTAAGATTATTGATACCGATGAAAACTGCCCCACGTTAACCTACAACACAATTTCAAGACACCAGTCAAGAATTGTTTACACCCGTGTTGCTTCTAATAAATCGCCGTGGCTTGCCGATACAAATGTGGGCGATGTTTTTGCAGTTCCCATTTCTCACGGCGAGGGTCGTTTCCTTGCAAGCGAAGAGCTAATTAAAAAGCTTAGCCTAAACGGTCAGATTGCCACACAGTATGTTGATTTAAACGGTAACGCAACCGCCGATATCCATTTTAATCCCAATGATTCAATGTTCGCTATTGAGGGTATAACCTCGCCCGATGGCCGTGTGTTCGGTAAAATGGGACATAGCGAGAGAATCGGCGCAGGCCTTTATAAGAATGTCCCCGGTAACTATGACATTGGTATGTTTAAATCAGCCGTTAAATATTTTAAATAGGAGGAAGAAAAATGAACTTTTTTGAGGAACTTAAAAATTACGATAATGAAGTTGCCGCCGCTTGTGATTTAGAACTTAAGCGCCAACGCCACAACATTGAACTTATTGCCTCCGAAAACATTGTTTCTCCTGCGGTTTTGCTTGCCGCCGGCGGTGTCCTTACAAACAAGTATGCCGAGGGTTATCCCGATAAGCGTTATTACGGCGGCTGTCAGTGTGTTGATATTGTGGAAAACATTGCCCGCGAACGCGCAAAGAAGCTTTTCGGTGCTGAACACGCCAATGTTCAGCCCCACGCAGGCGCAAACGCAAACCTTGCAGTTTTCTTTGCGCTTTTAAATCCCGGCGATACCGTTATGGGAATGAACCTCCAACAGGGAGGACATCTTTCTCACGGCTCACCCGTTAATATTTCGGGTAAATATTTTAATATCGTGCCTTACGGTGTTAATGAAATCACCGAAATGATTGACTACGATGAAATGAGAAAAATTGCCCTCGAATGCAAGCCTAAACTCATTGTTGTGGGCGCCAGCGCCTATTCAAGAATTATCGATTTCCCCCGTTGCAGAGAAATTGCCGATGAGGTGGGAGCATACCTTATGGTTGATATGGCTCACATTGCAGGCCTCGTTGCCGCAGGTGTTCATCCTTCTCCCGTGCCTTATGCCGATGTTGTTACAACCACAACCCATAAGACCCTTCGCGGCCCCCGTGGCGGTCTTATCCTTTGTAAAAAAGAACTTGCCGCACAAATTGACAAGGCAATTTTCCCTGGCACTCAGGGTGGCCCCTTAATGCATATAATCGCCGCAAAGGCGGTTGCCTTCGGTGAGGCGTTAACCGATGATTTTAAAACCTATCAGCAGCAAATTGTAAAAAACGCCAAGGTGCTTTGCTCAAGTCTTATTGATAACGGCATTGAAATTGTTTCAGGCGGCACAGATAACCATCTTATGCTCCTAAAACTTTTGAACACCGATGTAACGGGTAAAGAACTTGAGCATAGACTTGATGAGGTGCATATCACCGCAAATAAAAACACAATCCCCAACGACCCAAGAAGCCCCTTTGTTACAAGTGGTCTTCGCATTGGCACACCTGCCGTAACCTCTCGCGGCTTTAAGGAAAACGAAATGAAGCTCATTGCGAATTGGCTTACCGATATTATTAACGATTTTGAAGGCAATAAAGAAAGGGTAAGCAAAGAGGTGCAGGAGCTTTGCGCTCAGTTCCCGATTTATTAAAATAAACGGAGGGTTTAAAAATGGCGTATAAATCAGATATTGAAATTGCTCAGGAATGTAAAATGCTCCCAATTACCGAAATTGCAAAAATTGCTCACCTTGATGAGGATATGATTGAACAATACGGTAAATACAAAGCAAAGGTTGACTTGTCGATTTTAACGGATGAAACCCGAAAAAACGGTAAACTTGTTCTTGTTACCGCTATTACACCCACCCCTGCAGGCGAGGGTAAAACCACCACCACAATCGGTCTTGCAGATGGTCTTAAAAGAATTGGCAAGAATGTTACTGTGGCCTTGCGCGAACCCTCTTTAGGCCCTGTTTTCGGTGTTAAGGGCGGCGCCGCAGGCGGCGGCTATGCACAGGTTGTTCCTATGGAGGATATAAATCTGCATTTCACAGGCGACTTCCACGCCATCGGCGCGGCTAATAACCTGCTTGCCGCAATGCTTGACAACCACATTCAGCAGGGAAATTCCCTTGGCATTGATGTTCGCAAAATCACCTGGAAACGCTGTGTTGATATGAACGACCGTCAACTGCGTTTTATTACCGATGGCCTTGGCGGCAAAGCAAACGGCGTTCCCCGTGAAGATGGTTTTGATATCACGGTAGCCAGCGAAATTATGGCTGTTTTGTGCCTTTCAGACTCCATTTCCGATTTAAAGGAACGTTTATCAAGAATCATCGTTGGCTATACCTATGATGATAAACCTGTCACCTGCGGCGAGTTAAAGGCGGCAGGCGCAATGACTGCGCTTTTAAAGGATGCAATTCGCCCCAATCTTGTGCAGACATTAGAGGGAACTCCCGCCTTTGTTCACGGCGGCCCCTTTGCAAACATTGCTCACGGCTGTAACTCGGTTATGGCAACAAAAATTGCCCTTAAAATGGGCGACTATGCAATTACCGAGGCAGGCTTCGGCGCTGACCTTGGCGCGGAAAAGTTCCTTGATATTAAATGCCGTATGGCAGGCCTTACCCCCGATGCCGTTGTTGTTGTGGCCACCGTTCGCGCCCTTAAAATGCACGGCGGCAAGGCTAAAAATGATTTGGGCACCGAGGATATTGCAGCACTTGAAAAGGGCATTCCCAACCTTTTAAGACACGTTTCCAATATGAAAAACGTTTACAAACTTCCTTGTGTTGTTGCGGTTAACCGTTTCCCAACCGATACCGACAATGAAATTGAGTTCATTATTAAAAAATGCCGTGAGCTTGGTGTTAACACCGTTCTTTCAACTGTTTGGGCTGATGGCGGTAAGGGCGGCGAGGAATTAGCAAAAGAGGTTGTTCGCCTTTGTGAAGAAGAAAAGGGAGATTTCACCTTCTCTTATGAACTTGATTCCACCATTGAAGAAAAAATTGAATCGGTTGTCAAAAAGGTTTATGGCGGCGATGGTATAATTGTCACTCCTGCGGCAAAGAAACAAATTGAATCTTTAACCGCGCTGGGCTTTGAAAAATGCCCCGTTTGCATCGCTAAAACACAGTATAGTTTTTCCGATGACCCCACAAAACTCGGCGCACCTGAAAACTTTAAGGTAACCGTCAGAAACGTTAAAATTTCAGCAGGTGCAGGTTTTATTGTTGTTTTGACCGGTGATATTCTCACAATGCCCGGTCTTCCAAAGACTCCTGCGGCCGAAAAAATTGACGTTGATGAAAACGGTAAAATTTCAGGACTTTTCTAAATTATATTCAAAGGCAAGGAAAAATCCTTGCCTTCTTCTTTATTTTTATCAATTTTTTGTTATAATAAAGGTAATAAGCATCGAAGGAGATTAAAAATGCAGGTTGTAAATGATATTAAATACGTTGGAGTAAATGATAAAAATATTGATTTATTTGAGGGACAGTATGTTGTACCCAATGGTATGGCATATAATTCATATGTTGTTTTAGATGAAAAAATTGCCGTTTTTGATTCGGTTGATATTCGTTGCGCCGATGAGTGGTTTTTAAATCTCCAAAAAGCTCTCGATGGCAAAGAGCCCGATTATCTTATCGTTCAGCATATGGAGCCCGACCATTCTTCAAGTATAGCAATTTTTATAGAAAAATATCCCAATGCAAAAATAGTTTCTTCAGCAAAATCCTTTGTTATGATGAAAAACTTTTTCGGCAATGATTTTGCCCAAAAACAAATCGTTGTAGGGGAGGGCGATACCTTATCTCTGGGTCGCCACAACCTGACCTTTATCACGGCACCAATGGTTCATTGGCCCGAAGTGATTATGACCTATGACAGCACCGATAAAATTCTCTTTTCAGCCGATGCCTTCGGTAAGTTCGGCGCTCTTGATGCGCAAGAGGACTGGGCATGCGAGGCCAGAAGATACTATTTCGGTATTGTTGGGAAATACGGTGTTCAGGTGCAGTCGGTTCTGAAAAAAGCCGATACGCTTGATATTAAGATTATCTGCCCTCTGCACGGTCCTGTGTTGAGCGAAAATTTAGATTATTATCTCAACTTGTATAACATTTGGTCCTCATATCAAAACGAGAGCAAGGGTGTGCTTATTGCATATACATCAGTTTACGGTAACACAAAAAAAGCCGTGGAATTTTTAAAGGAAAAACTTATGGAAAACGGTTGCGAAAAGGTTGTTTTAAATGACCTTGCGCGCTGTGATATGGCCGAAGCGGTTGAGGATGCTTTTCGCTATGACAGGGTGGTTTTTGCCACTACCACATACAATGCTGATATTTTCCCATTTATGAGGGAATTTATTAACCATTTAACCGAGCGCAATTTTTCAAACAAACGGGTTGCCTTTATTGAAAACGGCAGTTGGGCGCCAACGGCAACAAAGGTGATGAAGGCAATGCTTGAAAAAAGCAAAAACCTGACCTGCTGCGAAAATGATGTGAAAATTCTTTCGGCATTAAATGATGAAAGTAAAGAAAAAATTTCAGTTTTGGCTAAAGAACTTTGTAAATAAGGAGAAGGTTTTATGACCATTGTTTTGCTAACGGCACTTGGTGTTGGCGGTGCCACGGTTATTGGTTCGCTTATCGGTTTTTTATTCAAAAAGCTTTCACACAAATTTTCCGACATAGTTCTTTCCTTTGCCGCCGGCGTAATGCTTGCGGCCGCGGTTCTTGGGCTAATTTTACCTTCCCTTCAGTTTGGCGGTCGCTTTGGTATTTTAATAACGGTTGCAGGTGTGTTTGTGGGCGCTGTTTGTCTTAACGTTATTGATAAAGTTGTGCCGCATTTACACAGCCTTATGGGTGTTAAAGAAAAAAGCGATGAGCTTCATAAGGTGCTGCTTTTTGTCACCGCTATTGCAATTCACAATTTGCCCGAGGGCATTGCCGCAGGCGTTGGTTTCGGTTCGGGTGATAATTCACAAGCGTTACTTATTGCCGGCGGAATTGCCCTTCAAAACATTCCCGAAGGTATGGTTATTATTGCCCCAATGCTTGCCGCAGGCGTTTCACCTCGCCGCACCTTTTTGGCTGCTCTTTCAACCGGCCTTGTTGAGGTGCTGGGAACTCTGCTCGGTTATTTTGCGGTATCGGTTTCAACCGTAATTCTGCCCTTTGCCCTTGCCTTTGCGGGCGGAACGATGCTTTTTGTTATAAGTAATGATATGATTCCTGAAACTCACGCACATGGAAATGAGAGAGGGGCAACCTATGCGCTCCTTGTTGGATTTTGCATAATGCTTGCCGTTGATGTTTTACTATAATTTTTTGTTGCAAATATGGCAATTTATGCTATAATTATTATATAAATTTTGTAAAGGAGATTTTAAAATGGAAAAGAAAAACATCTATGCCGGCACAAAAACTGAAAAAAACCTTTGGGAAGCCTTTGCGGGCGAATCACAAGCGCGCAATAAGTATACATATTTTGCTTCAGTTGCAAAGAAGCAGGGCTTTGAGCAGATTGCTGAACTTTTCCTTAAAACCGCTGAAAACGAAAAAGAGCATGCAAAGCTTTGGTTTAAGGCTCTCGGTGAGCTTGGCGACACTGCCGAAAATCTTTTACATGCCGCCGAAGGCGAATATGCAGAATGGACCGATATGTACGATAGAATGGCTAAAGATGCCGAGGAAGAGGGCTTTTTCGAATTAGCCGCCCAATTCAGAGGCGTTGCTGCTATTGAGAAGGCACATGAGGAACGCTATCGCGCGCTGCTTAACAATGTTGAAACCGCTGCTGTTTTTGAAAAGAGCGAAATTCAGGTTTGGGAATGCAGAAACTGCGGTCACATTGTTGTTGGTAAAAAAGCGCCCGAACTTTGTCCCGTTTGTAAACATCCCAAAAGCTTCTTTGAGGTTAAAAAAGAAAACTATTAAAACATTTATTCCATAAGAATTTCAAAAAGACTCCCAGTTATGGGAGTCTTTTTTTTTGCCGTTCACATTTAAAAAATTGCCGAAGACTTTAAAAGGGTTGAAAAAATTTTTGATAAACATTATTATAAATTTGCAAGGAGGGTTCTTATGGAAATCCAAATTTTTATCGATAAAAATGAAAAGGAAAGGGTAGAGGTTTATGCCCACGAAAGGAACGAACTCGTAGACAGTATTGAAAGGCTTCTTAAAGAGAAAAAGGATTATTTTGTGGGGTACAAAGACAGGGAAATGATTCCTATCGTTCAGTCGGAGGTTTATTGTTTTATTGTTGAGGACAATAAAATTTATGCCGTTACCGAGAGTGATAAGTTTCAATTAAAATGTCGACTTTACGAGCTTGAAAATTCGCTATCGGACGATTTTATCAAAATAAATAAATCTTGTATTGCTAATCTTAAAAAAATCGAGAAATTCAGCGCTGCTTTTTCGGGTGCCTTGCAGGTTAACTTTGAAAACGGATATGTTGACTTCGTATCCCGCAGAAATTTAAAAAACGTTAAAGAAAGGTTGGGACTTTGATTTATGAATAATTATGTAAAAACTTTTTTATTAAGAGGACTAATGTTTGGGGGGTTCGGTCCTATAATTCTTGGTATTGTTTACTGTATTTTGGAAAAAACAATTGCCGATTTTTCACTAACAGGCAGTGAAGTGTTTATAGGTATATTATCAACATACTTAATTGCTTTTGTTCAAGCCGGTGTAAGTGTATTCAATCAAATTGAAGAATGGCCCATTGCCAAATCATTGCTTTTCCACTTTTGTACTTTATATTTGGTTTACGTAATTGCATATTTAGTTAACACTTGGATTCCTTTTATTCCTGCTATTATCGGAATTTTTACCGTAATATTTGCGGCAATTTATTTTTTAGTTTGGTTCACGGTGTATATTTGCGTAAAAATTACAAGCAAAAAGTTTAATAAAGAACTTCGAGGTTAGGTTATAATGTACGCTATCGAAACCAAAAATTTAACAAAAAAATACAACGATTTTATTGCGGTAAATGAAGTTAATATTTCGGTTAAAAAAGGCGAACTGTTTTCGCTCCTTGGAACAAACGGGGCGGGAAAAACTACGCTTATTAAAATGCTTACAGGTATAACGGCTTCCACAAGCGGCGATGCTTATTTAAACGGTATAAGTATCAACAACAATTCTTTACTGGCAAAAAAGTTAATCGCCGTTTCACCGCAGGAGACCGCGGTTGCTTCGGGGCTTACGGTGCGTGAAAATTTGGAGTTGGTGTGCGACCTTTATTCTTTATCTAAAGAAAAGAAAAATATTAAGATTGATGAAATGAGCAAAATCTTCGAGTTTGGCAAAATCTTAAACAAAAGTGTTGGTAAATTATCAGGTGGCTGGAAACGTAGATTAAGCGTTGCTATGGCACTAATTAGTGAGCCTGAAATTCTTTTTCTTGATGAACCTACACTTGGCCTTGACGTGCTTTCAAGAAGTGAACTTTGGAATGTAATCCGTTCTTTAAAAGGTAAAATAACCATAATACTAACAACACATTATCTTGAAGAAGCAGAAGCTTTATCTGATAGAATTGCTATTATGAGAGATGGTAAAGTTTTAATTTGTGATACGGCTGAAAAAATCAAGAAAAAGACAAATACCGAAAATTTTGAACAAGCTTTTGTACAAATTGTCAAAGAGGGGAATTGAAAATGTATGCGTTTGCAAAGAGAAATACAAAAGAAATTTTAAGAGATCCTCTGACACTGATTTTCGGAATAGGCTTCCCAATTGTTTTGTTGCTTTTGTTAAGGGCAATTCAAACCAATGTTCCCATTCCTTTGTTTGCAATTGAAAAATTAACGCCGGGAATAACGGTTTTCGGATTGGCGTTTATCACACTGTTTTCGGCAACAATAATTTCAAAAGATAGAAGCAGTTCATTTTTACAGCGTTTATATACTACGCCGTTAAAACCTACTGATTTTATTTTTGGATACACTTTACCGTTTGTT
The DNA here is from genome assembly GCA_045602605.1 of Acutalibacteraceae bacterium. Taxonomy (GTDB): domain Bacteria; phylum Bacillota; class Clostridia; order Oscillospirales; family Acutalibacteraceae; genus SIG587. The sequence continues at coordinate 18,024 of JAZSBX010000100.1, read as the reverse complement.
CCGATTTCGGTTATACAATGTGTTGTGTGTTACATTGTTGCACTTTTTCTTGGCCTTGAACCGGCAAAGGGTATTATATACGCAGTGGTTTTAATTATTCCTGTTTCGGTTTTGTATGTTGCATTGGGACTTCTTTGCGGAAGCATATTAAACGATAAACAGGTGGGCGGTATATGCGGGGCTTTGCTTACTAATCTTTCGGCATGGCTTTCAGGCGTTTGGTTCGACCTTGAACTTGTTGGCGAAACCTTTAAAAAAATTGCTTACGCTCTTCCTTTTGTACATGCCGTGGAGGTGGAAAAAGCGGCACTCAATGGTAATTTAAACGAAATTTTTCCTCATATTTGGTGGGTAATCGGTTACGCGGCTGTTTTTACGGCGTTGTCAATATTTGTGTTTTTAAGAAAAATGAAAAAACAATAAATTTTAATTAAAGGTCTGTTTTTTGTAAAACAGGCCTTTTTATCATTGAACTTTTAAGTTTAAAATGTTATAATCAATATACAATAATGTTAGGGAGTTTTTTATGAATTTTTCGGGTTTTCAAAAACTTACTTTGCTTGATTTCCCAGGTCACGTTGCCTGCACACTTTTTTCACACGGCTGTAATTTCCGTTGCCCTTACTGCCATAACGCAATGCTTGTGACCGAGGAAAAATCGAGCGATGTGTTTTCAGATGAGGAGATACTTTCTTATCTTAAAAAACGAAAGGGAATTCTTGATGGCGTTTGCTTTACGGGAGGGGAGCCCTTGCTTCAAAATCAGCTTCCCGATTTTATCCGCAAGGTTAAGGAAACGGGCTTTCTTGTGAAACTCGATACCAACGGCAGTTTTCCCGAAAGACTGAAGGCTCTCGTAAACGAAAATCTTATTGATTACGTTGCAATGGATATTAAAAATTCTTTGTCCCGTTATGGCGAAACAGTTGACGTTAAAAACTTTTCTACTGAAAAGGTTGAGCAAAGCATTGATTTTTTAATTAACGGCTCGGTTGATTACGAGTTTCGCACCACGGTTGTGGCAGAATACCATACTATACAAGATATAGAGGAAATTGCAAAAAGAATCAAAGGCGCAAATAGATATTTTTTGCAGAATTTTGTTAATTCGGGCAATCTTATAGGTGATAATTTGCACGCTGTAAGCCGCGAAACCCTTGATTTAATGCGAAAAGCCGCCCAAAAACACCTGCAAAATGTTGAGGTCCGAGGTATTTAAAAATACACAAGATATTGTGTATTTTATTCTTGACAAACCAATATATGTATGTTACAATTGCTTCGACACCGAAAATAAAGGTATAATTTATGAGGAAAGAAAAGGGAGGAAAAGTCATGTATAAGGTAATTAAGCGTGACGGAAAACTTGTTGATTTTGACCTAAGCAAAATCAGCGTTGCTATTACACAGGCTTTCGAAGCATGCCAGATTGAGTATCACAGTGATGTTGTTGATTTCTTGGCACTTAAGGTTACAGCCGAATTCGCACCAAAGGTTGAGGATGGAAAAATTTCGGTTGAGCATATTCAGGACAGCGTTGAATCCGTTCTTATTAAAGCAGGTTACAGCGATGTAGCCAAGGCTTACATTATTTACAGACGCCAAAGAGAAAAAATCCGCAATCTTAATGCAACAATGGTTGACTATAAGACTATCGTTGATAACTATCTTAATATTAACGACTGGCGCGTTAAGGAAAACTCCACCGTTACCTATTCTGTCGGCGGTCTTATCCTTTCAAACTCGGGCGCTGTTACGGCTAACTACTGGCTTTCTGAAATTTATGATGATGAAATCGGTAACGCCCACAGAAATGCCGACATTCATCTTCACGACCTTTCCATGCTCACAGGTTACTGTGCAGGTTGGTCCTTAAAACAACTAATTCAGGAAGGTCTCGGCGGTGTTCCCGGTAAAATCACATCAGCACCCGCAAGCCATCTTTCCACCCTTTGCAACCAGATGGTAAACTTCCTTGGTATTATGCAAAACGAATGGGCAGGCGCTCAGGCTTTCTCATCTTTTGATACCTATCTTGCTCCTTTTGTTAAGGTTGATAACCTTACCCAAAAGGAAGTTAAACAGTGCATTCAGTCCTTCGTTTACGGTGTTAACACACCTTCACGTTGGGGCACACAGGCACCCTTCTCCAACATTACTCTTGACTGGGTTGTTCCTAATGACCTTGCTGAACTTAACTGTATTGTTGGCGGCAAGGAGATGGACTTTAAATATAAAGACTGTCAAAAAGAAATGGATATGGTTAACAAAGCCTTTATCGAGATTATGATTGAGGGCGATGCCAACGGCCGTGGCTTCCAATATCCCATTCCTACCTATTCCATCACAAACAACTTTGACTGGTCTGACACCGAAAACAACAGACTGCTTTTCGAAATGACCGCAAAATACGGCACACCTTATTTCTCTAACTATATCAACTCTGATATGGAACCTTCCGATGTTCGTTCAATGTGCTGCAGACTTCGCCTTGATTTGCGTGAGCTTCGCAAGAAGTCAGGCGGCTTCTTCGGTAGCGGCGAGTCCACCGGTTCTATCGGTGTTGTTACCATTAATATTCCCCGTATTGCTTACCTTGCCGAAAACGAGACCGATTTCTATGCACGCCTTGACCATATGATGGACATTGCTGCCCGTTCACTCCGCGTTAAGCGTACGGTTATCACAAAGCTTCTTGATGCAGGCCTTTATCCCTACACCAAGCGTTATTTAGGTTCCTTTGATAACCATTTCTCCACCATTGGTCTTGTTGGTATGAACGAAGCCTGCCTTAATGCAAAATGGATTCGTGCCGACCTTACTACAGAGCGCGCTCAGGAGTTCACCAAGAACGTGCTTAATCACATGCGTGACAGACTCTCTGACTATCAGGTTGAGTACGGCGACCTTTATAACCTTGAAGCAACACCTGCTGAGTCCACCGCTTTCCGTCTTGCAAAGCACGACCTCAAGCACTATCCCGATATCATCACCGCGGCAAAATCCTGCGATGATACTCCTTATTACACCAACAGCTCACACCTTCCCGTTGGTTACACCGAGGATATCTTTACTGCTCTTGATATTCAGGATGAGCTTCAGACCCTTTACACTTCGGGCACTGTTTTCCACGCCTTCCTTGGCGAAAAACTGCCCGACTGGAAGGCTGCGGCTGACCTTGTAAGAAAGATTGCCGAAAACTACAAGCTTCCTTACTACACAATGTCTCCCACATATTCGGTTTGTAAAAATCACGGTTATATTTCCGGTGAGGAATATACTTGTCCCGATTGCGGTACCGCGACAGAGGTTTACAGCCGTATCACAGGTTACTATCGTCCCGTTCAAAACTGGAATGATGGTAAGTCACAGGAATATAAAGACCGCAAGGTTTATGATATTGAAAACTCTGAACTTAATAAGGAACCCAAAGCCGAAAAGGTTGAGCAGGCACCTGCATGCAACTGCTGTGAGGATGTTAAAGACGGTGTTTATCTCTTTACAACCGCAACCTGTCCCAACTGCAAAATTGCTTGCTCACTTCTTGACAAAGAGGGAGTGGCCTATGAAAAACTTCTTGCCAATGAGAATGCAGAACTTACAACTGCTCTCGGCATTAAACAGGCACCCACTCTTGTGGTTATCAAGAACGGCGAAGCCACAAAATACAGCGGCGTTTCCGACATTAAGAAGTTTCTTCAGGCATAAGGAAAACACAAAATGTATGATATAATTATTATTGGCGGCGGCCCTGCGGGGCTGACCGCCGCTGTATATGCTCGCAGAGCAAATAAAACTGTTCTTGTTATTGAAAAAGCAACCTTTGGCGGCCAGATAACCTTTTCACCCAAGGTTGAAAACATTCCCGGTTTTGCTCAAATCACAGGTAATGAATTTGCTGAAAAGCTGGTTGAACAGGCTCTCGGTCTTGAGGCCGAGGTGGAATGCGCCGAGGTGCTGTCTATTAAAGACGGCGAAATTAAAACCGTTGTCACCGATAGCGGTGAGTTTCAGTGCAAGGCTGTTATCATCGCCACAGGCGCAAAGCATAGAATGCTAGGCCTTGAAAAGGAAGAGGAAATGGTTGGAAACGGCATTTCCTTCTGTGCCGTTTGTGACGGTGCTTTTTATGAGGGCAAAACCGTTGCCGTAATCGGCGGCGGTAACTCTGCGCTTCAAGAAGCGTTGCTTCTTGCCGAAACCTCAAAAAAGGTTTACGTTGTTCAGAATCTTGACTATTTCACAGGCGAGCAAAAACTTGTTGAGCAGTTAAGCAAAAAGGAAAATGTTGAGGTTATCCTTGGCGCAGTGGTCCAAAGCCTGATTGGTGAAAACGAACTTACAGGTATCGTTCTTCGCCGCGCTGCCAATGGTGAGGAAGTTAACCTCACCGTTGATGGAATGTTTGTGGCTATTGGCCTCATTCCCCAAAACGAAGCATTTGCCGAACTTATTAAGCTTAATAAATTCGGCTATGTCGAGGCTGATGAATCATGCCTTACAACCGCCGATGGCGTTTTTGTCGCAGGTGACTGCCGAACAAAGAGCATCCGTCAGGTTGCAACTGCTGCTGCCGATGGTGCTGTTGCCGCCCTTGCAGCCTGTAATTTTATTGGTTAAAATTGAAAACAGTCCAAGGTTTTGTGCCTTGGGCTGTTTTAGTAGGTGAGAAAATGATTTTAAAAACAAAACGACTGATTCTTCGGCCCTGGCAAGAAGACGATGCAAAAGACCTGTTTGAATTCGCCAGTGACCCCGACATCGGCTATCCCGCAGGTTGGCCTGCGCACACCGATGTTGAGAACAGCAGAGATATTATTAAAAACGTTTTATCCGCCCCTGAAACTTATGCTGTGTGCCTTATTGAAAACGGAAGAGCCATAGGTTCAGTAGGACTTAAAATGGGCGCCGCCACCGACTTAACCGATAAGAAAGATGAGTGTGAGCTGGGCTATTGGGTAGGGAAACCTTTTTGGGGCCAAGGGCTCATTCCCGAAGCCTGCCGTGAAATTTTGCGCCACGCCTTTGAAGACCTGAAAATGCAAACTGTTTGGTGCGGTTATTATGATGGCAATTTTAAATCCCGCAGGGTACAGGAAAAGCTAGGCTTTTCCTACCATCACACCACCGAAAATGTGGAAGTTCCTCTTTTAAACGAAACCAGAACAGGACACGTTATGAAACTTGATAGGGGAGAGTTTATCTTTTAAATCATAACTTTAATTATTGAGAAAAATATGCATTTATGCTATAATTAGTTCAACAAATCTAATGAGGTGCATTATGAGCAGTTTTGAAAATTTACGAATTGTTGACAATTTTTATCAGACGTCCCTTTATTTTCCTATGCCCACGGTGATTATCAGCACACTTTGTGAGGATGGAACGACAAATCTCGGTCCCTATTCTTTGGTGCAACCGTATTACGTTGCAGGCAAGGATTATTATGCTATGCTTCTTTGCTGTCGCAACTCGTCAAACACGGCGCAAAACATTTTGCGTAACGGAAAATGCACCCTTAATTTCATTAACGATAAGCCTTCAACATTTAAAGAGGCGGTAAAACTTTCTTGGCCGGGCGATAAGCCGAGCGAGAAAATGCCTAAATGCAAATTTAAACTTGAAAAAAGTTTGCTGGAAGAAGAAACGGGCGTGACTCGTCCTATGGTGATGTGTGATGCTATTGAAGCCATTGAATGCACCTGGGTGCGCGAACTTGACGGCGCCGATAAAGACCTGCCGGGTGAACTTAACGGCTATGAGCCGCCCTATCACGATTTTAACGGAATAACCAGCAAATTCGGTGCTCATTTTATACTTAAAATTGATAAAATTCTAATGAAGAAAAAGTATAGCGATGCCATTATAAACGGCGTTAAAGCAAAGGATTTTCCACCACTTCCTGTTGATTACGGTTATCGCGACAGTAAAAACTTTTGGTTCCATAGAAAACGCAGAATGAAAGCCGAGCTGCTTCAAATGCGCGAGGCATCTTTAGAATCAGTGCGCTACGCCGCCGACCGTGTTGATGACAAGGTGAAATTTACCGATGATGCCCTTAAAACCGTTCTTGCGGTGCCCAGAGTTTTCTTACCCCTTGTTTTAAAGGGTTGTGTTGATTGGGCAAAGGAAAACGGCGTAGAGCTAATCACCGCCGAACATATGCAAATCATCAACGACAAACGCGCAAAAGAGAAGAATAAAAAATAACCGGCGGTTATATTTAAACTTAAAATTTTGATAGTGTACCTAAAGAGAAAATCCGAATCTTCCGCCTATTAGACGGAGGTTCGGATTTTTATATTTTGTTGGGTACCGCAAGAGGGGAACCTGTAGGGTTCAAGTCAAGGTTAATAAAAATACAAACAAAAAAGAGCCAACCAAATGGTTAGCTCTAAATTTGGTGCGAGTGACGGGTGAGGTTGCGAGCGCGTCCGATGGACGAAGAAGCGAGCAAAACGAAGCGCCGCGGTCAACAAATGTGTCGCGTTAAGAGCGAACACATTGTTGGGTACCGCAAGAGGGGAACCCGTAGGGTTCAAGTCAAGGTTAATAAAAATACAAACAAAAAAGAGCCAACCAAATGGTTAGCTCTAAATTTGGTGCGAGTGACGGGACTTGAACCCGTACGCCAATGACACACGCCCCTCAAACGTGCCTGTCTGCCTATTCCAGCACACTCGCGAATTTATCGTACTCAATGAGTTTAACACATTTGAAAGGATATGTCAATAACAATTTTTTAGTTTTTATAAAAAATTTTTATTATAGTTTCAGCATTATTCCAACGGCGGCGCCTGCAAGAATCCAAAACAAGGGATGAAGGTTTTTTAGTTTCTTGATAAACATAAGGGCGAAGGCGACAACAATTATTATAAGAACGGCAATATTAAGTTGTCCTGCAGGGAAAAGGGTGATTTTAAAGAGCCCAAAAACAGCAAAAGCAACCAGTGCGGCAACGCAGGGGCGAATGCCGTAAAAAGTATTTTTAACAATTTTATTTTCGCTGAAGCTTTGCAAAAATCTTGCGATGATAAGAATTACAAGGATGGAAGGACAAATAAGCCCAATCGTTGCTACAATACCGCCCAGCACGCCGCCGCCAAAACCCATAACGCTGAATCCTGCGTTATAGCCTGCAAAGGTGGCCATATTTATTCCAACGGGGCCTGGGGTGCTTTCGCTTATGGCTATCATATCAGTAAGTTGAGTGGGGGTGAACCAACCGTAATCACTTTCGGCAAGTTCATAAAGAAAAGGAATTGTTGCGGTTCCGCCGCCGATGGCGAAAAGACCGATTTTTAAAAATTCATAGAAAAGCAATAGGAAGGTCATTGTTTTTTGCCCTCCTTAATTTTGCAATAAATATTGCCTGCAACGCCGCAGAGAATGATAACAACAATGCTTGGCACTTCGGTAAAAAAGAGAACGGGAAGCGTGGCGATAAAGAGGATAACACAGAAAACATCAACAAGGCTTTTTTTTGCAAGGCTGATAACCGTATGACCGAGCAAGGCGCAAACAACTGCGCGGATACCCGATAAAGCGCTCATAACGATAGGGTAATCCAGGAAGCCCTGAAGCACCGAAGCAACAATTAAAATTATAACAACGCTTGGAAAAACAACACCCAGTGTTGCAACGATTCCGCCGAGAATACCTGCCTGATAAAAGCCGATAATGGTGGCGGTGTTAACAGCAATAATACCTGGGGTGCACTGACCCACGGCGTAGTAATCAAGCAGCTGGTCATCGGTTGTCCAGCCGTGCTTTTCAACGATTTCACGGCGAAGCATAGGCAGCATTGAAAGACCGCCGCCAAAGGTCAAAACGCCGATTTTAGCAAAGGTTAAAAATAGATTAAATAATCTACGCATATTACACCTCGTATTTAGTGTTGTTTAAAGTATATCACCCCTTGAAAATTATTGCAAGAGGTGATATACTGACCAAAAAGGATTCAGTGGGGTATTTTCGTGCGAAAAAACGATGAAATAATTTTAGAAATTACCGATGTAACGGCAGAAGGCAGTGGTGTCGGCCGATACGAAGGAATGGCTGTGTTCGTTCCGCTTACTGCGGTGGGGGACAGGGCAAAAGTGCTTATTTTGAAGGTTAAAAAGAGCTATGCTTACGGCAAGCTTTTGGAACTTATTAAAGCTTCTCCCGATAGAGTGGAAAACAAATGTCCCGTTTTTGCCCGTTGCGGTGGCTGTGTAAGCCGCCATATTTCCTATGAAAAGGAATGTGAACTAAAGGAAAATCACGTTAAAAACTGCATTAACCGAATTGGAAAAATTGATTTGGCGCCTAAAAAAATCATCCCTGCCGTGAAAAGCGAGGGCTACCGCAACAAAGCGCAGTATCCCGTGTCACAAAATGGAAAATTCGGTTTTTTCGCCACACATTCCCACCGTGTTGTTGAGTGTGATAAATGTTTTTTACAACCCGAGGAATTTTATAAAATTTGTGAAAAGGTGCAAAAATGGATTAGTGATTATAATATCAGTTTATATAACGAGGAATTCCATTCGGGCGTTTTGCGGCACCTATATATCCGCAAAGGTGAAAAAACCGATGAAATTATGGTTGTTTTTGTCATTAACGGTGATAAACTTGAACATAGTGAGGAAATTGTTGCCGAACTTTTAAAAGCATTTCCCGAAAAAATTAAAAGTATTCAGCTTAATATCAACCGCCAGAATACCAATGTTATTTTAGGCGATAAATGCGTTGTGCTTTTTGGTGAAGACCATATTACCGATATTATCTGCGATGTAAAGGTGCGACTTTCTCCCTTATCTTTTTACCAGGTTAACAGGGATATGGCTGAAATTCTCTATAAAAAAGCTGCCGACTACGGAAATGTTGTGGGTAAAAAAATCATTGACCTTTATTGCGGAACGGGTACTATAGGACTTTCAATGGCAAGCCTTGCTAAAAGTGTTGTTGGCGTTGAAATTGTTGAAGCGGCTGTTAAAGATGCTAAAATCAATGCCGAAATTAACGGATTTAAAAACTGCGAATTTATCTGTGGTGATGCCACAAAGGCGGCAAAAGAACTCTCTCACCGCAAAGAAAAAGCAGGCGTTGTCTTTCTTGACCCGCCACGGAAGGGCTGTGAAAAAACACTGCTCGAAACTGTGACAAACGATTTTTCTCCCGAAAGAATTGTTTATATTTCCTGCGACCCTGCCACCCTTGCCCGCGATGCAGCGGTGCTTAATGAGTTGGGCTATCTTCTAAAGGAATACACCCCTGTTGATTTATTTCCGAGAACCGCCCATGTGGAGACGGTAGCGCTTTTTGAAAAAGGTTATAACGTTCCATAAAAAATAAAAATGGATGCCAAAGGCATCCATTTTTATTTCCCGCAGTTTTTATCAAAACTGGGATTACAAGCATAAAAGTTTTTGCTGTTAAGCTTATCTGTTGCCAGGCGCAGACCTTCACCAAATCTCTGATAATGCACAATTTCCCGTTCGCGAAGGAATTTTAAGGGGTCGCGAATGTCGGGGTCATCAATAAGGCGAAGCAGGTTGTCGTAGGTGGTTCTTGCCTTTTGTTCGGCGGCAAGGTCCTCATGAAGGTCGGTTAAAACATCACCCTTAACGCCGAAATAAGCGGCCGTGAAGGGAACACCCGATGCCGCTACAGGGTAAACACCTGCTGTGTGGTCAACGAAATAGGTGTCAAAGCCGGAGGCTACGATTTCCTTTTCATCAAGCTCACGGGTTAATTGCTGGACCATTGCGGAAATCATTTCCATGTGTGCCAGTTCTTCGGTGCCTATATCGGTAAGAAGTCCCTTAAGTTCGGCATAGGGCATTGAATAACGCTGTGATAAATAGCGCATTGATGCGGCAAGTTCGCCATCGGGGCCGCCAAACTGACTGATTATAATTTTAGCGTATTTCGGGTTTGGATTTTTGATTTTTACGGGATATTGAAGCTTTTTTTCATATTGCCACATAAATTATAAATCAACCTCCTTGTATTCCCAGGGCCAGGGGTCGTTTACCCATGTCCAACCGTTTGAAGCACCAATGTCTTTTTTTGTGACAACAAAACGGCCAAAACGAGTTTCATATTCCTTTATTAAGGCATTGCGCTCTTTTATAAAGGCCTCGCGGCGCATAAGCGCCTTGGTGTCGTTTTTATGGGTGTCCAGGTAAAGCTCAAGTTCTAAAATGGCAAAGTCATAGGCGTGGATTCGATGAATTAACATTGATTTTGTGTTCATTTCATACCACCTGCCATAAAAGGCTTATTGAGTTCAGGAAACAGGGTGCCGTTTTTAAAGGCGACAGTGGGTTCATATTCTTCATTTAAAAACTGTAGAGGAACATACGCCATAGCTACGGGTGTTTCTGCGGGGAAACGGGAAAGGGCTTCTTGTCCGTTTTCGGTTTGCTCCCTGCGCTTGGCAAAATTATTCAGCGCTCCGAAAATTCCCGTGTCGGAATAATCAGAACGCAATGCACCGTTCAGGTGAAAAATGTTGTCCTGCAAATGCTTTCGCTCCTTTGCGGTTATTTTCATTGGGGTTAACCCCTTAACATACTATGTACACACTTGAATAAAAGTTAAACCGAAGCATAAATTTTTCTTTATTTTTTTCGGTATATATGATATCATTTATTATATATGTCAGGAGTGATATTTTGGATTGGAACGAAATAACCGTTAACGTATCGGTAGCGGATGTTGAAACTGCATCTGCCATTGCAAATATGACGGTACCCTATGGAATTTATATTGAGGATTATTCCGATTTAGAGCAAAGCGCATGGGATATTGCTCACATTGATTTAATAGATGAGGAACTTATTTCAAAGGATAGAAATATCGCTAAAATTCACATTTACGTTCCTGAAGAGGAAAACGTTACCGAATCTATTGCTTTTCTTGAGGAGCGTCTTGCTCTTGAAAAAATAGAATTTAATGTGGAAGCCGTAAAGGTCAGCGATAAGGACTGGAATGAAAATTGGAAAAAGTTTTTCGTTCCCACCGAAATCGGTGAAAAGCTTGCCATTGTTCCCAGCTGGGAAACCTATGATAATGTGGATGGCCGTAAAATTTTATCCATTGACCCCGGCGCAGCATTCGGAACGGGAACTCACGCAACAACCAGCCTTTGCCTCGAACTTCTTGAAAAATACGTTACCGAAGGTTCAAAAACGCTGGATGTGGGTTGCGGAAGCGGTATTTTGGCGGTTGCTTCGGTTCTTTTAGGCGCCCGCGAAGCCTTTGGTGTTGACATTGACTCGGTTGCTGTTAAGGTTGCAAAAGAAAATGCCGAAATTAATAAAGTATCTGATATGGTAAAATTTGAGGTTGGCGACCTTACAAAAACCGTTAAGGGAAAATACAACGTTATTTGCGCAAACATTGTTGCCGATGCAATAATTATGCTTTCAAAGAACATTAAAAGTTTTTTTGATAATGATGCGGTTTACATTGTTTCTGGAATCATTGATATCCGCGCCGATGAGGTAAAGAATGCTTTATCGGGTTATGGACTTAAAATAATTGAAGAGCGTAAGAAGGATAATTGGTACGCTTTAGTTTTAAAGGAGTGTTAGTTTGTTAGAGTTCGAAGAACAACGCCTTAAAATTCGCGGCTTTGCCGATGAACTTGCCGATTTAAAGGAAGCCCTTTCTTATGATGGGGTGAAGGCAAAAATCGGTGAGCTTGAGGTACAAACCGCAAAAGAGGATTTTTGGGGTGACCTTGAAAATTCGCAAAAGGTGCTTCAGCAAATCAGCCAGTTAAAAAATATTGTTTCAAATTACGATAGGCTCAGTTCCACATTTGAGGATACGCTTACTTTAATTGATATGGCCGATGAGGAGGGAGATTTATCCCTGCTTGATGAGGTTATAGCGGCAGTAAACAGTTTTTGTGAGGACCTGGCTAATCAGCGCCTGCAAACTCTGCTAAGCGGTGAATATGATGCTAATAATGCAATTCTGACCTTCCATTCGGGCGCAGGCGGCACCGAGGCTCAAGATTGGGTGCAAATGCTGGTTCGAATGTACACGCACTGGGCGGAATCCAAAAAATTCAAGGTTAAACTTGTGGATTTTCTTGATGGTGAAGAGGCCGGACTTAAAAGCGCGGTTTTACTTATTGAAGGTCAAAACTGTTACGGTTATCTAAAAAGCGAATCGGGAGTTCACCGACTTGTTCGTATTTCTCCTTTTGATTCCTCGGGCAGGCGCCACACATCCTTTGCTTCGGTTGAGGTAATGCCCGAAATCACCGATGATGTCCAGGTGGAAATCAGAGAAGAGGACCTTAAGGTTGACACCTATCGTTCAAGCGGCGCAGGCGGTCAGCACGTTAACAAAACCGAATCGGCAATTCGCATAACCCACATTCCAACGGGAATTGTCGTAGCCTGCCAAAATGAGCGAAGCCAGCACCAAAACAGGGAAATGGCAATGAAAATGCTCAAATCAAAGCTTATTGAAATTAAAGAGCGTGAGCATCTTGACAAAATTGAGGATATTAAGGGCGTTCAGAAGGAGATTGCCTGGGGCTCGCAAATAAGGTCTTATGTGTTTATGCCTTACACCCTTGTTAAGGATAATCGCACGGGCTTTGAATCGGGCAACGTAGGCGCCGTTATGGATGGCGATTTAGACGGCTTTATTAACGCGTATTTAAAACATTCGGCAAACGCCGATAAATAAGGAGAAATAAAAATGAAAAAACTGATTTCTGTTTTACTTTTGGTGTCTATAATCAGCTTATTGCTTTGCGGTTGCGGTAAAAATCGCGAAATGTACACCGAGGACCTTGCAAAATATGTAAAGGCAGGGGAGTATTTAGGCATTGAAATCGATACCACCTCCGATGAATATATCAAAATTCACAAGGAATTTTATGATTCCGATATGTCTGAGAACCTAGTAGAGGTTAAAGAGGGCACCGCCGCAGATGGAGACCTTGTTGTTATCGACTACGTTGGTAAAAAAGATGGCGTTGCATTTGATGGCGGTACAGCCAGTGGTTATGAACTTGAACTCGGTTCAAACACCTTTATTGATGGTTTTGAGGAGGGAATTGTAGGCCACGCTTTCGGAACAAAATTTAACCTTAACTTAAAATTCCCCGAATCTTATCTTAATGAGGATTTAGCAGGCAAGGCGGTTGTTTTTGAAGTTACTCTTCACAGCAAAAAGGTTGCCCCCGAGCTTGACACGGCGTTGGCTCAAAAAATGGGATTTGCCGATGTAGCCGCTTATGAAGCCGACCTTAAAGACCGCGCTCTTAAGCAATTTTGCTTCGCTCAGGTTGCAAACAACTTTTCGGTAATTGATTATCCCGAAAGAGAAATTGATATTTACTATAATTCAATTAAAAATTATTACACCGAACTTGCAAGTGCTTATGGCATGACCTTTGAGGATTTTCTTACGGCAAACAGTATGACCGAAGAAACCTTTGAAACTCAACTTAAGGACTACAGCATTAAGTCTTCTATTAAAAACGAAATGTATCTCTACTACATTTTAGATAAGGAAAAATTAGAGCTTCCAAAGGAAGAAATTGAAAAGCAAATTGCCGCCGCTGCCGAGGCAGAGGGAAAAACCGTTGCCGAAATTAAAAAGAGCGGCGAGACCTATACCTTTGAGGTTATGGCAGTTAAGGAAATAACCCTTTCTTACCTTGTTTCAAAGGCTGTAATTAAATAAGATGCTGCTGTTACATAAAATAACCGAGGATGAGATTTCGGTTGAAAACTTGTCCGCTTCAATTTTAAAAAGGGTAGACAAAAAAACAAAGAAAGCCGATAAAGCACAGTCTTTATCGGCTTACGGTTGTATTTATAAATTGCTTTCACTAATGAAAATTGATGATGAGGTTATTTTGCAGGAAAACGGTAAACCCGTTTTAAAGCGGAGAGGGGCTTTTATCAGCGCTTCTCACTCTTCAGATTTTGTTTTGTGCGGAATTTCAAAGTTTCCGATAGGTGTTGATGTTGAAAAAATACGCCCTGTTAACCTTAAGGCGGCAAAGCGTTTTTGCAGTGAAAAGGAACTTGAAAACTGCCGAAACGAGGAATATTTCTTCAAAATCTGGACCCTTAAAGAGGCATATTTTAAACTTTACGGAACCGTTTCGGATATAAAACAAATCGAGTTTTCTTTCAGCGCAAACGGAGTTTGTTGCAGTGATAAAAAAATAAAGGCCAAATCGTTTTTTAAAAACGACCTGGCCATTGCTGTTTGTGAAAAAATTATTCCTTGATTTCGGCTTCCTTTTTAACGTTTTCAAGAATTTCATTCAGTCGGCTTTTCGGAAGCTTTCTGAGGGCTAAAATTAACTCCTGCTCGTTGTTTGTTGCGGTGAAGGGGGTTAAATCCTCAATAGTGTTTTTATCTTTACCCACATCATTAAAAACGGCGATATAAGGGCCGTTTAAGCCGTATATTACCTCGGGAGTCACCTTAAAAAAGCTTGTAAGTTTTAAAACATCGCTGGCGCTGAATTCACCCTGCTTTTCTTTTTTTGAGTATGCAGAACGGGTTATTTCCAACAGGTCAGCCATTTGTTCTTGGGAAACCTTGCGTTCGGTACGAAGCTTTTTGATGTTTTCATTTATTTCTTTCATAAAAACTTATCCTCAATTCATCTTGACTTAACGTAAAAAAATTGTTATAATGACTGTTGTTTATTGAAACTCTTTTAGGCGTTTCAATTAGCCACTTTTAAAGTGGCTATACAAAATAAAAAAACGCGCTGAAGTGGCTCAGTCGGTAGAGCAGCTGATTCGTAATCAGCAGATCGTGGGTTCGAGTCCCATCTTCAGCTCCAGATAAACGGCAGTAAGTCTGCCGTTTATTTTATTTTATACACAGTGTGGGATTTTGTCAAGATTTGTTGATTTTTGTATTAAGGTAGAACGAATAAGCCAAAATCCTTTTTTAAAAGGCGTATTTTGCTATACCCTATGGAGGTGTTTTTTTGTTAACCAAGGCGCCAAAACATATTTTTGAACCAAACGAATTTGCCTGCGGCCAAGCGGTGCTGGCAATGCTGTTTGATTTAGATGTTTTCGAGGTTATTCGGGAACTGAAAAACGAAAGGGAAACAACACTAAAGGAAATGCTTTGTTTTGTTAAAAACAGGGGAGTGGACATTTCAAATTTAAAAGGACAGGCAAGCAAAAAAGAGGATTTACCGCAAATTTGTATTTTAAGCCTCGAAACACCACATTGCTGGCATTGGTCGCTTTATTTCAAGGGAGTGTTTTACGACCCTGAATATGGCGTTCTTACCGATTTTCCGCCAAGCAACAGACGTTACTTTTTTAAAATAAAAGAAAATTAAAAAACACTCGTATTGATTATTATTCACCTTTTATCGCAATAATAAAAGTGAAATTGATGCGAGTGTTTTTATTTGTTTGACAAAAGTGATAAAAGATAGTATTATATTATAAATATGATTATATTGGGTTAATTTTACCATTTTCGATTTTTTAAAGGTAGTGGAGCCTTTATTACATAAACTTCGGCGGAGAAAATTCCGCAAATTAATTTGGAGGAAAATTCTGTATGGCAGAAACGAAAAAAAACAGAGAAAACAGAGAACTGAAAAACAGAACCAACTATAAAAACAAAAAGAAAACCGTTAAACAAAACTATGCAAGGCGTGCGCCAAAAGAAAATTTACGCAAGAGAAACAACGAAACACCCCTTCGCATCGTGCCTCTCGGCGGTCTTGAGGAAATTGGAAAGAACATTACGCTTTACGAATATGAAAACGATATGTTTCTTGTTGACTGCGGCATGAGCTTTCCCGATGAGGAAACCCCCGGTATTGACACCATTATTCCCGATTTCACTTATATCCTTGAAAACAAAGAAAAGGTGAGGGGTCTCGTTTTAACCCACGGCCACGAGGACCACATCGGCGCAATTCCTTATCTTTTAAAGCAACTGAAAATACCTGTTTACGGTACAAGGCTTACTTTAGGTCTTGTTGAAGGGAAATTAAAGGAACACAAAATCTTTTCCGAGGCCAAACTTAACGTTGTAAAGCCGGGCGATGAAATCACCCTGGGCGGCTTTAAAATTGAGTTCATCCACGTTAATCACTCAATTCCCGATGCTGTGGCGTTGGCTATCACCTGTGGCGCAGGCACCGTTGTTCAAACGGGTGACTTTAAAATTGACACAACACCCATTGATGATAAGGTTATTGACCTTACACGCTTTGCACAGCTTGGAAAAAAAGGCGTTTTAGCGCTTCTTTCCGATTCCACCAATGCCGAACGACCCGGCTACACACAGTCGGAAAGGATTGTTGGCGAATCCTTTTCCAATCTCTTCAAAAAAGCTGAAGGTCACCGCATTATCGTTGCAACCTTTTCTTCAAACATTCACCGAATTCAGCAAATCATTGACGAGGCCGTTAAGTGCTCAAGAAAGGTTGCCGTTTCGGGCAGAAGTATGATAAACGTTGTTAACATTGCTTCGCAAATGGGTTATTTAAAAGTGCCCGAGGGCGTTCTTGTTGACATTGAAACAATCAAAAGATATGTTCCCGAACAGCTTGTTGTTATAACAACGGGCAGTCAGGGTGAGCCTCTTTCGGCACTGCATCGAATGGCATTCAGCGACCACAGAAACGTTGATATTGCGCCCGATGATATGATTATCATTTCCGCAACGCCTATTCCCGGTAACGAAAAGCTTGTTACCAAGGTTATAAATGAGCTTATGAAACGCGGCGCCAATGTGGTTTATGAAAAGATGTATGATGTGCACGTTTCGGGTCACGCTTGCCAGGAAGAGCTTAAACTTATGCTTAACCTTGTAAAGCCCAGGTTCTTCATTCCCGTACACGGCGAGCAAAAACATCTTGCAAAGCATGCCGCAATTGCGCAGGTTATGGGCATTAAAAAGGAAAACACCCTTATTGCAAACATCGGCAACGTTATTGAACTGACAAAGCGCAGCATTAAGGTTGCCGGCACCGTTCCTGCAGGCAGGGTGCTTGTTGATGGACTTGGCGTTGGCGATGTTGGTAACATTGTGCTTAGGGATAGAAAGCATTTGGCGGAAGATGGTATCATCGTTGTGGCGCTAACCATTGACTCGGTTACAAACGAAATTGTCTCAGGTCCCGAGGTTGTTTCCCGTGGCTTTGTTTACGTTAAAGAAAACGAGAAGCTCATTGATGATGCAAGGGAAATCGCCTGTGATATTCTTGAAAAGTGTTATCTTGCCAGGGTTAGAGATTACGGAACCATAAAAACCCGTCTTCGCGACGGCGTTTCCCGTTTCGTTTATGAAAAGACCAGGAGAAGCCCTATGGTGCTTCCCATCATTTTGGAAATATAAGAGGTGCTAAATATGAAAGTTATTTTATTAGCAGATGTAAAGGGACAGGGCAAAAAAGGTGAACTTTGCAATGTTTCCGATGGATATGCAAGGAATTTCCTTTTTCCAAAAAATTTAGCCGTTGAGGCAAACAGTGCCGCAATGGCAGAGCTTAAAAGTCGTGAGGATGCCAAAAATCATCACAAGCAGGAAGAGATTAACGCAGCAAAGGCTTTAGCTGAAAAGTTAAACGGTAAAGCTGTTAATATTAAAGCAAAAGCAGGCGCTTCGGGCAAGCTTTTCGGTGCTGTTACTTCTAAGGAAATTGTTCAGCAGCTTAACAAAGATTTCGGAACCGAAATTGACCGCAAGAAAATGAGCGTTGCCGACATTAAGTCCTATGGCTCATACACCGCGGAAATTAAGTTACACACCGGCATTGTTGCAAAAATTACAGTTAATGTTACTGAGTAGGTGATTAAATGGCTGACCAAAACATTGTTTTTGACCTTGAGGGAGGGAAACTTCCTTATTCTGTTGAAGCTGAACAGGCCACCCTTGGCTCAATTATTATCGTCCCAAAATGTTTCACCCAAATCGCATCACTTTTAAAGGCTGATTATTTTTATTTGCCGCAGCACAAGGAAATCTATGCCGCGCTTTGCTCAATGTTTGAGCTTAATC